>DAISLB010000100.1:0-2308 GCA_036820645.1 Clostridium sp. | reverse complement strand
ATGATTTTTATGTATTGCTTTCATATTTAGCCCAATTTACTGTCCGTAAGTCAGGTATTAGAATAGCCCTTCAAGACGTTACTCTTTCATTTGACTTTTCAGATTATCAGTTCTGCTAATTCAATGGAATTAGTAGCTAATCTTTTCAATTAGCAACGTGTCGCACCATCGTACTATTCAATTTTCAAAGAACAATTTTGTATAACTAATTCGCATTATATTCATTTTATGAATAGTAAAAGATTTAAATCAATATTCTAGACGGGACAAAAAACTATATGATTTTTAAATTATTTGGTGGAAAATAAGATTTGGAGTTAAAATAATATTATTAATATCACTAACTTGTTTATTTCTTCTCATATGACTTGGAGAAATATTTTTCATAATAAACTTACTTGGGAGTACAGGATATATATATGCCATTGTACCTCCTTAGATATGATAAGAATGCAAAAATTATAGATAAACCCTACAGTTTTGATGTGATAGTATAAAGAAGGTTGGCATCACTTTTATGATACCAACCTTCTTTATACTGGTATTAATTTATCCAAACAACCTATTCCACGTATTAACTCCAACAATGCCATCAACAGCAAGCCCACTGTCTCTCTGAAAACTCTTCACAGCCTCCAGGGTACCCCCTCCAAAGAATCCATCAGCACCACATCTTCCAACACCGTAACCTCTACTCATAAGATTTTCCTGAACAGCCTTTACATTATTATCTTCCAAACCAGAATTCATCTTTATAAGATATCCTGGATAAACTAACCTACCGCTGCTTCCGGCAGCCTCACTTCTTATTCTGTCCAATGGAAAATTCTCTCCAGGACAGTCAGTAGAATAAAGCTCCCTATGTCCGTATACTTTACTTATTCCATATTTACTCAACATAGAGCGGGTTAATTCTAATAATGCACTGTATTGTGTTTGTCCCATAACCTCAATATTGAAATCTCCCTCAGCACATATTCCTATAGATTTAGAATTATATCCTGGACAGTGGGCACCTACAGCATTTTCATTTCTTCCGGTGTATACAATACCGTTTTTTCTCACAAGATAGTGATAACCGCAGCCGCACCATCCATTTTCAAGGTGCCACCTGTGGATATCCTCTATGCTGCACACTTTTGCACCTGCATGGTGGAGCACAACTACTTCTGGATTATTGCCCCAGCTTAAATTGCTTCTAAAGCTCAAATTAGAATTTACTATATTCAAAATGCCGCCTCCTAAATTTAAAGGTCCTGCACATCTGCAGGACCTTTATGATCTATTTCATTTCAAATTCTTTTGAGTCTGTTGTTACAACCTTAGCATCCTTCTTACCAACCAATGCACCATTTTTAGTAACAAATATTTTCTTTGCAATTATAAGATCCATGAGAGATACGACCTGTTCCTGGGTAACTGAAGGCTGTCCATTTGCATCTTCTTTTACGTTGTCCACACTCAGGGAAAAATATTTGCCTTCTTCTTCGGTAGTAAACCTCATATTAAGTCTGTTTGCCATTTAAACTCCTCCTTTCCTGATTTTTGCCCACTAACTAGGCGTTAGTAATTACAGTGTTGTCCACTTTTTGAATCTCATTTACAGGATAAGTCAGTATGTCACCTACAGCTTTTACTACATCATATACATCCTGATCTGCTGCATCCATTGCAATCTTGCCCAGTGTAACTTTCTTAAGTATCTCTTTACCCTGTTTGTTAAGCCCTGTCTTTTCTACAATAGAAAGCGTACTTGAAAGCTTTGTTGACTTTGCTGCCATAGCAATTCGCCCCTTTCTTTAACTTTTACTTATATATATGCCTTTCAAAAAATTAGTGCAGAAAAAAAGAAATAGGCTTTTACCTATTTCTTCTCCTGGTTTTTTATAACGGCTGATATATCTTCTCTTAAGTCTTCAATAGATTTGACTAAAAGGTCAATCTTATTTTCAAACCTTACGAGCAGGTATATGCTGACTGCTATTGGGAACCCTACGGTGCTGATTAAACTAACCAGCTGGTCATACATAAATATCACCCTCCCCCTGCCATTATAAATATATATGCTATTTCAGATATTTTTTCAGTTTATTTAGGGCAGCTTTTTTTATTTCTATAGCATGTCTATATTTTATGTTAAGTATTTCAGCGGTTTCCTTAAGTGTCCTGCCTTCCATGTACACGGATTTAATTACTTTTATCTCTATATCCTGAAGTTTGCAAAGTGCAAGTCTTATCTTTTCTGCCTGATCAAATGCAATAACTTCATCCTCAAGGGTAAAGTCATAGGGCTGAATTGACAGCACCC
>DAISLB010000099.1:0-2948 GCA_036820645.1 Clostridium sp. | reverse complement strand
CATTTAAATGGATAGGGGTACCGGTATCTATTTTGGCAGCCGTATGTATGGTTGGTATAACTAATTTGCCAACTAAAGCTACAGAATTGAAAACTGGAAATAAATTAGTTGAAACTGTACAAAGTAAGGCAATCTATGTAAATATAGTTAAGAAGTTTTTACCTAAAAATTCACAAATTGTAACCACAGGTAATACAAAAGAAGAGGATAATGTTTTATTAAAGGATCTGGACAATGATGGTAAAAGTGAGATTATAACTGCCTATAAGTCATCGGGAGAAGCACCTAGTGCAGATGAGAAAATAAATCTTATAGTTCTCAAAAAAGTAGGAAACAATTGGACTAAAGTTTTGGATGAACCCGGGGAAGGTTACAAAATAGATTTGGTATTGACTGCTGATATAGACGGCGATGGAGAAGATGAAGTACTTTTGAGCAGGAGAGTTGGGGGAACTTTAGGACAACTTTCTATTTATAAGTGGAATAATAATGCTTTAGATAAAATGCCTATTGAGTGGAATAATGATGCTTTAGGTAAGATGCCGGTTGGAGATATAGATTATTCTAAACTAGATATAGTAGATATTCCAGGAAAGGATATGAAAGCTGTAGCTGTATGGAACCATGTTACGGGAGATGCTTATATGATTGATGTATTAAAGTTGAATGGAAAAACTTTTGAATCAGCAGAAGATCTTTGTCCTGATTACTTTACACAGACAGTAGTACCTTATTATGAACAAAAAGTAAAAGAAATGCCTAAAGCAGGGTTTTACTGGTACTATCTAGCAGATTCACAAATAAAAGCAGGAGATAAAAAATCAGCACTAAAATCTATAGAGAAAGGTTTGAATGTAGCTACAGGTTATCCTTCAAAAGAAGAATTTAATGACCTTAAGGAAAAAGCCTTAAAATAGAACTATGTTTATATTATTAAATTTAAAGGGTGCTTTATCTATTGTAATTTTATCTAGGGTAAAGTGCCCTGCACAAACTAGATTTAAGACTTTATAGGAGGTGTACATCTTGCTAAGGGTTATTAAGGGTGTGTTAGTAGGGGGAATTTTTAGTATATAAAATTTCTGTAGAAATGAAGTAAGCTTAACACAAAAATTTGTGATTATTATCTTTTAGATAAGGAAAGTATATTAGTTATTAGAAGTTTTTATATAAGGAAAAAATTAATTGTAATGAACAAGTTTTTGATGAACAGTTAAGAGGAGATGTGGTGCAAATTGAGAGATAATTATAGAGATTTATTTAAATCCTTGATAAAAGCATATTATAGTGGAAATTTTGAAGAAAAAGTGATGTCATTTTTATCAGAGTCTAAAATGGATAAACAGGAATTGTGTAAGATTATATCATCATTGTGCGGTACTAATGTAGATTACAGTTCTAATTTTATAGAAAATTTAAAAAAAGCAATAAAGTCTTATAAGCAAGATGGTAAAGTAGTCAATAAAGTTAAAGACTGTTCCATGGAATGTTTGGATGAGAAAGGCGAGATACTATGTCAAAAAACATGTCCTTTTGATGCAATTTTTATAGATAATAAGAAAAATTGTACTTACATAGATAAAGAAAAGTGTACTGATTGTGGTTTTTGTGTAGACGTTTGTCCTACTGGGGGGATAATGGATAAAGTTCAGTTCATTCCTCTTGCTGATATTTTAAAAAGCAAATCTCCAGTTGTGGCTATAGTGGCTCCTGCCATAATAGGACAGTTTGGGGAGGATGTTACTATGGATCAACTTAGGACTGCTTTTAAAAAACTGGGATTTACAGACATGATTGAAGTAGCGTTTTTTGCAGATATGCTTACTTTAAAGGAATCTATTGAATTTGACAATCATGTAAAAGATGAAAAAGATTTTATGATAACTTCTTGCTGCTGCCCTATGTGGGTGGCTATGGTAAAAAAGGTGTACAGCAATTTGGTTAAACACGTATCTCCTTCTGTATCTCCAATGGTTGCGGCAGGAAGAGTGGTTAAAAAATTAAAATCTCACTGCAAGGTAGTATTTGTAGGCCCATGTATTGCTAAAAAATCTGAGGCAAAGGAAGAAGACATAAAAGGAGCAATAGATTTTGTACTTACTTTTGAAGAATTAAAAGATATATTTGATGCCTTTCATATAGTTCCCTCTAAACTTGAAGGAGATCCTTCATCTAAATATGCTTCCAGGGGTGGAAGATTATACGCCCGTACAGGAGGAGTTTCTATTGCAGTAAGCGAAGCTGTGGAAAGAATTTTTCCTGAAAAGCATAAATTATTTAGTGCAATTCAGGCAAATGGCATTAGAGAATGTAAAGAAATGCTTACCAAGGTGCAAAATGGGGAAGTAAAAGCTAATTTTATTGAAGGAATGGGTTGTATTGGTGGATGTGTAGGTGGTCCTAAGGCAATTGTACTTAAGGATGAAGGTAGGGATCGGGTAAATAAATTTGCACAAAATTCTGAAATAAATGTTGCTGTAGATAGTGAGTGTATGCATGGAATATTACATGCCTTGGATATACATTCTATAGAAGATTTTAAGAATGAGAAAAAAATAGAGTTACTAGAAAGGAATTTTTAATTTATAGAGTTCCTAAACCAAAAATAAACTTATGCGTATCAATAGATTATTAGTAATTGAAAATTATATTTAAGTTAAGAACTCAACTTTGGCAGTTTAAAAATAATGTGAAGCAAAGCTTTTGAAAATAACAAAGAACAGATAAAGATGATTTCCATCGTACCTCAGGAAATCTATAATTTTAATATTTTCTGACGTTAGGAAGAAAATTATCCTTATTTGATATTTGAACTTTGAACTTTGTTATTTAAAAAAATTGTTTCGCAATTTTCTTATATTAGATTCAAATTTCGTATGTGCGAAAGTTGAGCTATATTTTATCAATTAAGTTATCTTATTTGCTGTTTAACAGATTATCTATACTAT
>DAISLB010000098.1:0-3029 GCA_036820645.1 Clostridium sp. | reverse complement strand
TCCTTATAAACCAAAGGACTATCGTCCTAAAAAAAATTAAGTGCGAAACTTCTGGCATTTCACATTCCTTGTAGACCTAGTAATATGTAACAATTTAAGTTATATATTTGTAGATGGTATGTTAAATGCTAAAGAACAATTGGCAGAAACTCAATCTTCTATAAATCTTAAGGAAGATGCTCTTAAAGTAGGTAAACATAAAGTAGATGTTGTTCAATTTAATAATAACAAAACGACTGATAGTGTTATCACACATAAAACAGTGTATTATGAAGTGAAACCTAAATAATAATTATTGTTTATTAATAATATATAAGTGTAAATGCTAAACTATCATATGTAGCATTTACACTTGTTTTATTTATAATGAAGAGTTAATATGTTCCATTGCTAATTTATGAAGTATGTAATAAGATTTTATTAGTATACTACTAATTGGAGGTATCATATGAAAAAAGTTATTTTGCCAATTATTCTTATAGTTTTATTCATAGGTATATATCCAACTTTTAATGATTGTAATGGGCATAATGACATGAGAGCAGTTAAAGGTACTCTAAATTTGAGTAATTACTATTTTGGACAAAACGGGAATGTACATATTGCAGGGGAATGGGAGCTGTATACTAATAGGCTTCTTAAACCAGAGCAATTGAAATATGAAAAAGCTGATAAATATTTAATTATACCTGAAAAGTTAAAAACACAGTTAGATGGTAAAAATACTGGATATATGACAGTGCACTTAAGAATACTTCTTCCAAAGGGAGTTGTTTATGGACTTAGAATGGAAAGCTTTCTGTCAGCTTCAAAGATTTGGGTAAATGGTGTTTTACAAGCACAAGTAGGCAAAGTAGGTAAAAGTTATGAAGAAGAAAAATCTATATACGTACCAAGCTATGTATATTTTACAACTGAAAATGGAGTTGCTGATATAGTAATTCAAGCATCTAATTACAGAAACCTTTATCCTGTATTAAAACCTATGGAACTTGGAGTTAAGGATAAAATTATGGATAGATTCATAGTAAATGCAGCAGGGGATTTAATTATAATAGGAGTTCTATTTATTGTAGAATTGCTATTTTTATGCTTGTATAAACGTTTAAAAAGCAATAAATTTTTCTTATATTTTTCAATACTGTGCTTGTTTACACAATTAAGATGTTTGATTTTAAATGAAAGGATAATTGTTCACATTTTTCCCAATATGCCTTTTGAACTGCTTAGTAAAACGGCAGCAATTACATACTATTTATACATACCAATTTACGTTCTGCTTTTAAAGAAATTATTCTCAGATTTCCCCAAAAGATTAGTTACTGTATCATTGTGTTTTTCAATACCTTTTACCATTATATGTCTTATAACTAATAATACATTTTATGATAGATTATCTTTTTTGAGTCAAGCTATTTTGTTATTTATTGTAATTAGCATATTGTTATTCTTTATGAAAAAAGCAAGAAAGAAAGAAGGAATAATATCATTTATGGCATTTATTGTTTTAATTGTTACAGCAATAAATGATATACTCATAAACAATGGGATGATATATGGCAGGTATGGTTTTCAGGTAGGTATGTTTATTTTTGCTTTTTTAGAAACATATGTAATTATAATGCAATATTCTGATGAGATAGTTAATGCAGAAAAACTAAAAATAGAAAACCAAATTATATACGAAAAGTCTATTAAAGATGATCTTACAAGTTTATATAAAAGAAATTACATTGACCAAATATTGGATAAAATCATGACAAAATATATAAATCAAGGTGAAATATTTAGCATAATGATGTTTGATGTAGATTATTTTAAAATGATTAATGACAATTATGGACATCTGCAGGGAGACAAGGTTTTAACTGATATAAGCAAAATAATAATGGAATGTATAGGAGATACAGATTATGCAGGAAGGTACGGTGGGGAAGAGTTTATTGTTATTTTGCCTAATACAAAACAGAAAGTGGCAGTAGAAATAGGAGAAAAAATCAGAAATAGAATCAATACTTTTCCTTGGGAAAATGGCATAAAAGTTACCGTAAGCGGAGGAATATATGAAAATAGATCAAATATAACTAGAGAATGTATAAAAATTGTTGATGGTTTATTGTATGAAGCTAAGGATAGTGGAAGAAATAAGATTGTAGTGTAATTAGACAAGAAAAGCACTTTATGAGAGTGCTTTTTCATAGTCCTTATAATTATAAGTTTATGCTAGGTAAATTTAGTATAAGTTTTAGATGATTGGTAAAGTATTTAATAGGAAAATGATATGTAAAATTACTACTAAAACTCTTTGAAGATTTCTTTTTTTGCACCACAAACTGGACAGTCACCTACATTATCACCCATGTATGTGTATCCACAAACTGGACAAACATATATCTTTTGATTTTTAATATCTTTTCCTGATTTAGCTGATTCCTGTGCGTCTTTAAACATATTTGCGTGTATTTTTTCAGCTTCTAGTGCATAATGAAATGACCTTTCAGCATTTTTTTCATTTTCAAATCTTGCAGTTTGAAGATATACTGGATACATTTGATTTACTTCATGAAGTTCTCCATTTATTGCTCCTTGAAGGTTTTCTACCATATCGGTATCTCCAAATACAGCACCAGCTGCAACTGTATTATCAGAAACTTGATTTTCAAGTACAGTGAAATGATTTTTAGCATGTGCCCATTCTGCATAGGCTATGCCTCTAAAAAGTCTAGCAATGTTAGGATATCCAGCTTTTTCAGCATGATCTCCCCAAATAAGATATCTCATATGAGCCATACTTTCTCCACCGTATGCAGATCGTAAAAAATCAGCAGTCATTGCATTATTTAATGCCATTTTATACACATCCTTTCATATCTGTAATATATATATTATTATCTATACAGTACATTAATATTCATGTGCAAACAGAATTTATAACTTGGGTGGGGATGGTATAAAATGTACAAAAAAAATCATGATTTATCTGATGGCTACCTACTGTAACACTCCCACGCACTCTGTGAAAGCGACTA
>DAISLB010000097.1:0-3629 GCA_036820645.1 Clostridium sp. | reverse complement strand
AAAAATAAAAATAGAAGCTTCTATCAACATCATTAAGATGCTAATAAAAGCTTCTAACTAAAAATTGGATATCTTATTTTAGAATAATTGTTTATATCTGTCAAATGAAAAGTTAAAATATTAACTCTAAATTAGGGTTGATGAGGACCCTACGACTTCAGTCGCTAGAAGTTTCAGTTATTAAAACTACACAGTTACTCTTTTTTTAAGCTGGAAATTATATATCGTGAAAACATAATATCAGACATATTTTAAAGTGATTAGTATAGAAGTATTGATATAACTAATCTAGCCTTTGTCAGACAACTTTAAAATGAAGTGTCAGACACCTTACTACTTAACAGCCTTAAAGATACTTATATACAAGGAGCTAATAATGTCAGACATTTTTATATATCACTTATTAAGATTGTATAGCTACCCTCTTTTAAAATTGGAAATTATATATTGCAAAAATATAATGTCAGGCATTTTTTAAAAAGATTACTTTAAAGGTATTGGTGTAACAAGGCTAATCAATGTCAGACATTTTAAAAATGGTATGTCAGACACTTTTTAGATTAAGAGCTTGTAAAGTATTGATATATAATAAGTTTATGATGTCAGACATATCATATATATTAATTATTAAAATTGTACAATTACCTATCTTTTTAACTGGGAATTATTTATTGCTCAAAATATAATGTCAGACATTTTTTGAAGTGATTAGCATCAAAGCATTGATATGACTGAACTAAGTTATGTCAGACACTTTTAAATAAGATGTCAGATACATTTTTATCCAATAGCTATAAAGTCGTTGATATACAAGGTGTTAGTGATGTCAGACACTTTATAAAAAAGCAGTCATGCATATTAAATAATGCAATGGCTGCTTTTTTTACTTTCTTTTGCAAGATTTTATAGTTCTTAATAATGGGTTTGTTTTTTTATTTTTAGTTGAAGTGTTAAATATTTCATCTAACTCATCAGTAGCTGTATCTTCTTTAGGAGGAGATGTTGTATTAGTATTTGGTTGTGCTGGATTATTTGCATTAATAGTATTTTCAAATATTTCTGCTTCTGTATCTTCTTTTATATCATTATCAGTAGGATTATCTGCAATAGTATTGCTTGTAGTATGATTGTTTTTAATAGTATCACTTGTTTTTTGCACTTTATTAGATATTGCTTTTTCAAAATCTTCAAGTAGTACATAGCTATCTTTATATTTGCAAAAAAACCTTACTGCTTTAAATATAGCTCCACTTACGCTATCAGCTGTATTTATATATTCTAATATGTCGTCTGCATTTTGCTTAGGTATTCTAATAGTAATTCGTTCTCCAGCTTGATATATTTTTCTTTTTTTACTCATTTTTTTTCTTTCTTATATAAATATTATAATTAACTGTTTAGCACTTCATCAGCAGCGACATCCTCTTGCTGTTCATTGGCCATAACTACTGATAATGAGCCAATAGCATTTGCATATCTAGGATTCTCTGCAAGAATGACATTTCCTTTTTTAAACTCTTTTTTAAAATTATCTATTACTAATATCGAACCTCCACCAGTCATATTTACCCTATTAAAGAATTTTGTATTAATACCTCTGGTGCTTAACTCTTTGTTTATTTGGTTTACTAAATATTTTATAAAATTATTAAAGTGTACTTCTTTCAAGGTTTGTAGCTCATCTGTCAGATCAACAATTTGACCATCAATATTTACTGTGAATTTCTTACCTTTTCTTAAGATATAATCTAATTGATGTCTAGTAATATCTATATTCCTTGTCATTTTTAATTCTGCTGCAATTTTATCTAGTGGATATGCAGTTCCTATATTAATGCCAAATAACCCTTTAGAATTAAACTCACCGTTTTCTAATACAGTTATTTCTGTTGTTATACTGCCAATATCTATTCCAAGGTGTACTTCATTTTCAACATTCTCCATACCTTTTTTGTATGTACCATCAAAGTTAAAGGTATAAGAATACGTAGCTGCAGCTCCCTCAGCTTCAATATAGGTATTTATAAAAGTCATTGTTATTTCAGCATCATTAAATGCTTTTGAGTTAAATTTAACTTTATACGTTTTGTTCCATAGCTTATTTTTAAATTTATTTAATAGATCATCATTAAAATACTCTTCAATAGGAAGTACTGTACCTAACGATATATTTTCATGCTTAACTGGATTCTTTTCTTCATATAAAGCATAAGCTAACCCTGTCAGTAGTAAATATAAAGTATATTCGCTTTCAGCTTTAATATCCTCAGAAGTCTTTTCTATTAAGTCGCCTCTTGATTCTTTATAAGCTAACCCACCTACAAAGTATCTGCCTAGGTTTGTTTCTTTGTTATTGTTGAGATCAAATATTGTTACATCAAGTAAATTTACCAGCTGCGAATTTTCTATTCCAAGTATTCTTCTTTGATAACCAGGGCATATGACATTCATGACTTCATATTTATCAAAGCCCTCACTATTCTTATTATTTTCAACAGTTATTTTAAGTGTGTCGTTACCAACGTCAGCACCTATTTTTTTTATCATCGGTGACATAATTATTTTTCCCCCTTTTTTTCTTTTCTTTTATAAATATATAAAATAAAAAAATTATTGATATCTGTATATTTGTGAACTATAAAGGATAGAGTTTTATGCATTTTAAGATAAACTTAATATATTTTCTCCATCCTTGGTTAACACATACATTCTTTTTATACCGTCGTCAATTCTATTAACTAAACCTGATGCTAAATATGCAGCAATACATTTATCAACAACAGACTTGCCAAGATTTGATTTATAAATTAAATCTTTGTTAGTAATTTTAGGCTCATCTTGAATAATTTTTAGTACGTCTAAAGCATTAATACTAATTAAACTCAAATTATTTCGGATATTAATAAGCTGTTCCTTTGTATATACTTCATTCATCTTTATTTTTCTTCCTCTCTATACTGATTTAATCTAATTAAGTTTAACCTAATCTAATTAGATTATCTCTAATTCTATTGTAATTTTTGCCCATTGTCAAGAGCAAACATTATTATAAAGTATAATATGTGTTTTATGTTTATATTACCTGTGAGCGTTTTTAAGCGTACTTTATATTATTTTGATATAAATATACCATTAATATATTTAAAACGTTGTACAAGCTCAACAGGACGCTAAAATGGAAAAAGAGCATAGACTATAAACAGTCATGCTCTTCTTTAAACTTAAAATATATTTTCTTTTGCTATCTTTGGATTATTTGATTAACAAGCCATTAAACAATAAGGCTTTGTATAAGTTGGCTCTTTTGCATTGTCGTATCTTCTTATTAAATCACCACGTTGTACACTTTTTCTACGTTCCCCATTTATTACTTTATAATTTACTGCTTTATCATAATTTTCAAGCTTGTGAACCTCACCTCCTAAGTTGCAAACAACTATAGAAGGTGCTTCCAAATGCATTAACACTTGGAATATATCTCATCTACGATACGGTTAGAATGGATTTTGCCATTCAGCCACGCCACCTAATGTTGCCATTAAGTATGTAAGAGAAACCTCCTACAAAGCTTTAACTACACTAATTAACGTAGACAAGACGCAATTTGTTCTAACTAGAACTTCAGGAAC
>DAISLB010000096.1:0-3841 GCA_036820645.1 Clostridium sp. | reverse complement strand
AATTGTCCTGTGAAAAGTTGCTTCGCATTATTCTTAAACTGCGAAAGTTGAGTTATATATTTATCAATTTTAAAATGCTTTAATATTACTAAAAGGGTACACTCTTAAAATAACATGCCCTTTTACGTCCTTTAAATTTATCGGTCCAAGTATTCTGCTGTCAGTACTGTTTCCTCTATTATCTCCAAGTACAAAAATGTACCCTTCAGGTATGACATATTGTGTAGTAAGAGAATTAGGTTCAGTAATAGTTCCTTCAGGAAGATAATTTTCTGAAAGAAGCTGTCCATTTAAATATACCTTCCCATCTTTTATTTCAACTTTATCTCCAGCTATTCCTATAACTCTTTTTATGTAATCATCATTATTTTCGTCTTTAGAATAAAAAGTAACAATTTCTCCTCTACTTATATGACCAGTTTCAGTGCTCACTTTTTCTAAGAATACAGAATCCTTGTCATTAAATGTAGGCTGCATAGATGGTCCTATCACATTTGCTCTTGCAAAAACATAGGTCCTAAATGTTAATGCAAACACAACTGCTAATATAATATAAAATATATACCCGCCTATATTCCTTAAAACTCCCTTATGTTCCATTTATCATACTCTCCTTCAACTTTACAGAAATTATAATTAACCTTTATTATAGCATAATATAAATTAACATACAGTTAACTTTATATTATATCCATTCAATTTGTGAAATATCCGTATATAGAGTTTCTAAACGAAAAATGAACTTATAACCGAAAATAATGCTGACAAAATTGAAATCACACTTAAAAACTTTTTTTATGGTGATGAAATTTGTCAGCATATGAACTGGTATGTGTCAACTTCTCAGCTATAAACCACATAGAAACTTGTTTTTTATTTTACACGAATTTTGACACTGGCATTAGTTCCTAAAACTAATCCTTTTGTTTTATTGAACTGAATTTCAACTGGTACCTTTTGATTTACTTTTTTAAACCTACCATCTTTCTCTTTATAAGGTTGATTCAACCCATTTTGTGATACCGTTCCAATTGATTTTATTTTTCCATTAAACTTTTGTCCATTAAATTCATCAAATTTAATGGTAACAGCTTGACCAACTTTTATATTTTTAATTTTCTTTTCACCTACATTGGCAGTTACATAAAAATCATCTTCATCTGCTAAAATAGCTATAGTTTGACCAGCTAATTTAAATTCTCCTTGAGTACTCTGTTTTTTCACAACTATACCACTTATAGGGGCTCTCACTAAAGATGAATCTATACTTGAATCCGGTGCATTTGTCACTTCCTGTCTGGCCAATATCTCATCTTTATTGACTGTGTCACCCTCGTTTAAATCAAATTCAAGCAATTTACCTTGAATTTGAGTATTCACATTGACTAAATCTGCACTCACTTTTGCATCATTTGTTGAAACATAGTAAGTGTTTTCATACCAAAAATAAGATACTATGCTGCACAATATTACTGCAATTCCTATTACTATTCCAATAACTGCTTTTTTATATTTCTTAATCATACTAATTATATTATTAACCATTCTGTATCACCCCTTTACTACTCTAATCCAATTTTTGCAAACATACCTGGTTTTAAAGATGGATTTTTACCATTTATACTAACCTTTACTAAAACATCTGAACTTTGTGACTCTAATTTAGAATTTACAACAGTTATTTTTCCTTGAAACTCTTGATCTGAAACATCAGGTACTTTAATAATCACATTCTCACCAACAGTAATCTTATTCAAGATATAAGATGGTACATATGCATTTACATACAATTTATCAGAATTAACTATTGAAATAAGTGGTTTACCAGGATAAGCCATATCTCCAATATTTACATTTTTAGCACTAACTGTTCCTGAAATAGGTGATGTAATAGTGGCGTTATTAAGCGAACTTTGAGCGGCTTTCAAAGCAGCTTGTGCCTGATTTACCTGATTTTGATAAGTACTTATATTGGATGATGCAGAGCTACCTGTTAGACTAGTACTATTATACACGCTACTTTGTGCACTGGTTAAATTTGAATTTGCAGTATTTAATGCATTCTGTGCTTGATCCACTTGACTTTGGAGATCTTGAGTATCTAATTTTATAACAACTTGTCCATCTGTTACTTTTGTTCCTATATCTACAGATACTTCTGAAACTCTTGCCGAAATGTTTGAAGTTATTTGAGTATCTTCATTTGTTGTAATCTTTCCTCCCATTATAAACGAACCCTTATCACTCTGTTCATTAGAATTTGTAATTGTCTTACTAGGAGCTGAATTTTTATTATAACTACAGCCACCTAAAAGCACTCCCATAATTACTAAACAAACTAAAATAATTTTTTTCATTTTCATCCTCCTCTTATGTAGGCACTGTAAAATATCTTTTTAACATTTTTATTATAAGCTTAATATTACTTAAAATAAAGAACTTTAGCCTAAAACTTTAAAATAAATTGAGTAAACACTTCCATCGATATCCACTAAGTTTCCTGCCTAATTTTTGCAAGATTTTTATATACATTAAATTCATAAGAAGCCTAAGTTTCATATACTGATTATTTTAGCTGTAAGGTATATAATTATATTAGTGGAACCTTACATTTTCACACTACTATTCAAAAAAATTTTGAAAGGAGATTTGTATATGATTAAAATAGGTACTAAAACAATTGAAATCAAAAAAGGAGATATAACAAAAGAAGACAGCGATGCCATTGTGAATCCTGCAAACAGCAGATTACAACATGGAGGTGGTGCAGCTCTAGCCATAGTATCTGCTGGCGGATTTGAAATACAAAATGACAGTAATAAGCTTATATCAGCAATTGGAAGTGTTCCCGTTGGAAAAGCAGTCATAACATACGGCCATAAATTACCTGCCAAGTTTGTTATACATACTGTAGGTCCTGTAATGGGAGAAGGTAATGAAAACGAAAAGCTTAAAAAAGCTGTAACAAGTGTACTCAACCTGGCAGAATGCTATAATTTAAGTTCCATATCCATGCCAGCTATAAGTTCTGGTATATTTGGCTTTCCAAAAGATAGATGTGCAGAAATACTCCTTGAAACTACTATAGAATTTTTTAAAAAGAAAGATGTAGATTTAAACAAAGTTGTAATGTGCAATTTTGATGAGGAAACCTATAATATTTTCTTAGAAAAATCAAAAAAATATTTACTTAAATAACAGTAGGTCTTTCTTTCTTCTTAAACTTTATTTTATAAAGTAAATAATAAATTGCGTAAAAAGTAAAAATTCCAATTAAGCTTCCCAAAAAATCTATAAGTACGTCACTTACAAGAGAACTTCTACCAGGCACAAACATTTGATGAAATTCATCTGTAACAGCATAAAAAAGACATATAAACATTATGTATATTAAGGCTTTTGTACCTTTTAAAGTAAATTCAAATAACACTGCACTAACTAAAACAGCAAGTATAAAGTACTCGAATGCATGGGCATTTTTCCTTATAATTAAATTCAGCTTCTCTTCTCTATTTTGTGCAGAAAGCTGCGATGTGCTTTTAACTTGCTCTTTTTGAGTTTTAATTTGAATATTACTATTTACATTTTTATTTGGAATTTTATTTTCCTTAATTTCGCTGTATTCATTTCTTAAATTATTTAATATGTTATAGCTTCTTTCGTTAGACATATTGCCATTATTTGATGAGTTATAAAATATAAATCCCATCCAAAGAATACACAAAATAATTAAAGTTATCTTTTTAATATTTCTCACCTTCTTTGGTTTGATGCAATTATTATACCTCAAATTTAGGTAACAAGCACCTTCTATTTTATCTTTAAATAAGGTATAATTTAC
>DAISLB010000095.1:0-3989 GCA_036820645.1 Clostridium sp. | reverse complement strand
AGGGAATGGGATATGATTCTCCTTCACTTGAGCATTTAAATGAGGAAAAAAATAAATTGGAAGCATCAATAAAACGATTTGAGTCTGTAGGAGATATTAATTATTCCATAGAAGAATTAAAACAAAAACAGAAAGATTTTGCGTCTCAAAATATTGAACAACAATTTTTCGATTTGCAGAAAAAAATTAGGACACCGGATAAAAATTCAAGCCAGATTCAAGAAGAAATAGATGAAAAGGAAAAAGATGTGGATGAAAAGACACAATACTTTGATTGTCTTAAAATTGCACTTGAAGTAATGCAGGAAGCTTCAGATGAGATGCGTAAGAGTTTCGGACCGGAGTTAAACAGGAAGACTTCAGAAATATTCAAAAGCCTGACTAATGGAAAATACGGGAATATTCTTGTAACAAAAGATTACGATATTTCTATCCAGTCAGGTATACACTATAGGGAATGGAAATACTTGAGCAATGGAACAGTTGACCAGGCTTATCTGGCATTAAGGTTAGCTATTGCAGATCTTATTTCTGATAAAAACATTTATTTACCTTTATTTTTAGATGATGTGCTGATGCAGTATGACGACGAAAGAATGGATGCAGCCTTGAAGTTTTTGTCTGATTACGCAGTTCAAAAAGGGGATGAATTTCAACTGCTTTTGTTCACCTGTCATCAGGATATAATAGAACGTACAAAGCATTATACTAATGAGGTAGTTAAAATTTGATGTAATACAATAATAGGAAGATTATTCTATACGGGATTTTAGAGCTTCGGACATGGAAATTTTATTTATTTTTTTCCTGCTTAATAGTTTTGAGAGTTCATAGGTTAAATATATAATAATAAAACCAACTATAACATAAATGTAATTTATAGTTACTGGAAATGATACATTCATGTCTTTAGTTATTGATTTAAATAGAGCATGCATAGAGGCAAGAAGCAGTGGTACTCCAAGAATATAACCCAGTATAACTATAAAAGAGGAGCTGTTTAAAATTAGTGAATAAACCTCCTTATTTCTGTAGCCTAGAACCTTCATAAGAGATATATTCTCTTTATTTTCTTCTATTGTAAGAGCGGTAACAATATATATTACTATAAGTCCAATTATAAAGGACATAAAGGCTATACCTCCTATAACAGCCTGAAGTGGCTTTGTAATTGTGTTAAAGGCATTTCTCATCTCATCAACTGTTACAAAAGCTAGCAGTTTGCTTTCTGGAATGGACAATCTTTCTGTACTCCAAAGTCCAGTGTAGCTGTAAGGAGGAAACTTAAGCATGGCATTAAGTTTATCAAGAGGTATATAAATATAGCTGCCAACATAGGTTTCAGCAATATCATCAACAGTTATGTTGTATTCTTTTGAATCAAGTCTGTTAACAGCTTTAATAGTATCACTTGGATTTATATTGAGTTTATCAGCTAGAGGTTTTGTTATAATAATTTTATCTGATTTTAGCACATTTCCTGCTTTGTTTTTAAAGGAAATATACTTAGAATCAGAACTTACTCCATACACTGTAAAAGTTAAATTGGCATCTGATTTAAGTGCAAATGGTATTTCAGAGAAGGCTTCACCTTTTTCTGGTTTGCCATTTTGGACAGAATTAAACACATACTGATAGTTGTATTTAAAAGCTTCACTAAAAGAATCTTTCATAAGATAGTCCAAAGAACTTTTTGCTGAAAAACCCATTAAAAGCAGCATAGTTGCCATAATAACGCCAAGCATGAGAAATACACTTCTAGGTATGCTTCTAAGTAATTCTCTTATTTGAAACTTAGTATTAAAATCTAATTTATCAAGTTTTATATTTTTTTCAATAAAGCCAACCTTATTATTTTCTCTTCTGCCTCTCATAAGTTCAACAGGTGAAGCTTTAAGTGATTTATTTACAACAAAATAGCTGCAGATAATCAAAAAGACTACAGGAAGCAGAATGCTCATTATCAAATAATTTATATTAAAGCTTAAAGAACTTACAGGTATATTAAAGTAGGACACATAATAGGAAATCATAGGTTTTAAGGTTATTACTCCAAGCATAGTTCCAAGAATACCGCCTAATAATGAAACAGCTAAAGGATACAGGAGGTAATGTTTCATAATTTCTCTTTTTTTATAACCTAGTGCATAAAGAGTTCCTATAACAGCAGCTTCTCTTTTTAACATTCTCAGCATTACTATGCCAGTTAGAATGCAAGTAAGGACTAGTATACTCATGGGCATAGAGGAGCTCATCTTATCAATTCCAGAAAGCTTTGCAGTCATATAAGTCACTCTTGGATTATCAGTTACGTTCATCCAGCTTAAAATAATAATATTTTTGCTTCTTAAATAACCCTTTAGTTCAGATATTTTTTTACCTAAATTGCTTCTATCGCCATTAAATCTCACAGCATAAAAGCTATTTCCTCTGTTTATATTATTAAAATCATTTTTATTAATTACTGCAATACCAAAGCTGCTTGGATCATTTATAATATCTGATTCTGATTTTAGCGGATATATATAATTTGGTATAGACATAAAACCAGAAATGGTAAAATTCTGATTATATAGTTTTATACTGTCACCAATATTTAACTTATTAGCTTTTGCATAAGAGGGGTCAATAAGAATACCACCATTGCTTAAATTTTTACCTTCAATTATTGCAGGTATGTTAACCTTGGTATTTTCCCTAAAGATTCTTAAAGTTTTATTTTCTGATATAGAATAATCAAAGGATTTTGTTTCTTCAAGATTCATATTAAACTTTGCTTCTAAAAAATCTGGATTATCTAATTTTTTGCTTGTCATAAAGGCTGCATCTTCCTGCTTATAGTCTTTTTCAAAAGAAGATAATAACCCTGATAAGTTTATAGAAACCAAATTAAACATTGTAAAAAGTAGACAGCTAAAAATAATAAGCAGTAAGGAACCAAGGTATTGAGATTTACTTTCCAGCATGGTTCTCTTAATTTTTTTATTTATAATCATTACCACTCAATCCTTTCTGCAGGAGTAATTTCTTTATTGATTTCACTATCTACAATTTCTCCACTTCTTACTCTATAGACCCTGTTTGCCATAGAACTAATTGCATTATTATGTGTTATCATAAGTATGGTTGAACCAAAGTCCTTGTTAATTCTTTGAAGAAGTTTTAATATTTCCCTGGAGGTTGAAAAATCAAGTGCACCGATTGGTTCATCGCATAATAAAAGCTTTGGATTTTTAACTATTGCCCTTGCAATGGAGACTCTTTGCTGCTCGCCACCGCTTAATTCTCTTGGAAATCTATATTTTTTATCAAGTATACCTACAGCTTTTAAAACTTCATCAGTATTAAGGGGAGAACTACTTATGTTTGAAACAACCTCAATATTTTCTCCAGCAGTTAAGTTAGGTATTAAGTTGTAAAATTGAAATATAAAACCTATATTTTTTCTTCTATAGTCTGTAAGTTCATTATCATTTAGTTTAGTAATTTCAAGGTTATCTACTAAAACAGTACCAAAGTCACATTTATCAATTCCACCTATAATATTGAGAAGAGTTGACTTGCCAGAACCAGAAGGACCAAGTATAACTCCAATTTCACCTTTGTCTAAATTCATTCCTATACCATTCAAAACAGTGGTAGTTATATCAGTTGTTTTATAGCTTTTCTTTAAGTTTTTTACTATTAAGAACATCTATTTTATTCCTTTCACTATTTTTATTGTTATTAGTTTAAACATAGGAGGGAGTTTTATTCTACATTTATTAATCATGCAATAATGGAGTGCATCTGCCTGAATATCTTTTACATTTATTTCAATGAAGATAATTTAGAAACATGTTTAAAAATATAAATGATTTATCGTATAATAATAAGATAAACAGAGTTCTTGGTTTTAGGTGGAGCTTTTTTCTCCATCTGAAACTTAGAAATCGTTATCCAGGGGCGTAGCAGCCGTTATCCCCCACTTTATGAGAAGATGGGGATAT
>DAISLB010000094.1:0-4001 GCA_036820645.1 Clostridium sp. | reverse complement strand
TTAGAAAGGCAGGGGGACAAAAATGAGGAAAGGGTATCTATGATATTTAATATTTTAAATGAAATAAAAGACAGTGTAAAAGTAATAGCAGATAAAATAGATAGTTTTGAAAGGCATCCACCGGACAGTGCACTTATAGAAGCTCTGAAAATTGATATGAAAGAGCTGTCTGCAAGGATAAAAGTAGTAGAGGATAAACCGGCCAAGAAGTGGGACGATACCACAAAAACAATAATGCTAGTTGTGGTTACCCAGATAGCAATATTTATAATATCAAAAATATTAAACTAAGGAGGTAAAGGCATTGATAAATGAATAATTTAACTTGATATATAGTGAAAACAATTTTATCATGTGTGAGACAAAAGGAGGTGGATTCATCAATGACTGGCGATAAAAAGTATAATATTCGCTATGTTGCAATGTACCTTAGGAAGAGCAGAGGTGAGGAAGAAGATTTAGTTAAGCATGAAACTATCCTTTCAGATATTTGTAAAAAGAATAATTGGAAGTATGTTGAATATAAGGAAATAGGGACTTCTGATAGTATTGAACTAAGGCCTGTAATGAAAAAATTACTAGAAGATATTCAATCAGAAATTTATGATGCAGTACTTGTAGTTGATTATGATAGGTTATCACGTGGTGATATGGGACAACAGGATACAATAAAAAAGATATTAAAAAAGACAGATACATTAATTGTTACCCCAAATAAAGTTTACGATTTAAATAATGAAGTTGATGATACCTATACAGATTTCCAGGGATTACTAGCACGGCAAGAGTATAAAATGATTACGAAACGGTTGAGACAAGGAAAAAAGATTGGTGCCAGGATGGGAAAATGGACTAATGGTTCGCCGCCATTTGGATATTGTTATGAGAGATATAAAGATAAATATAATGAAAAAGGCCTGGTTGTTAATGATGAAGAATTTAAAATATATAGATATATTGTTGAGAAAGCATTGGATGGGTTGAGTCCCAATTCAATAGCACTGAATTTAAATGAACAAGGAATTAGGACACGACAGGGGAAAATTTGGTCACATGTGACAATATACAGAATACTAACAAGTGAAACTTACTTAGGAAAAATCATAAGCAATAAACAAAAAGGGGATGCCCACAAAATAAAAAAGTCTTCTTCTGAAAATTATAGAAAGTTATCTAGAGAAGAGTGGATAATAGTTGAGAATTGCCATGAGGCTATAATAACACAAGATGAATTTGATAAAATACAGTTGTTAATTAAGAAAAGAACTTTGATACCAGCAGGGGCAAGAGCTTCAAAGACTGAATTTACGGGAGTATTAAGGTGTGGATGCTGCGGACATACGATGCAGATTCAGAAAAAAAAGGATGGAAAAGATTTAATTAGGTGCTGCAGATATTCAGATAGCAGTGGAAAAAGGTGTATTAATAGAGGAGGATATTTGCAGCCAGTAAAAGATGAAATAAAAAAAGCCATTATACAATATAAAAAAGAAGTTTTAAACAAACTGCAGGGTATAAATAATAAAGGAAAAAATCTCACTATAAATCAATTAAAATCAAAACGCAGGGAACTAAAAAAATTTCAAGAGGCTCTTGAGAAAGTACAAGATTCATATGATTTGGGAGATTATAGTAGAGAAGAATTTTTAAGAAGGAAATCCAAATGGAATAGTAAAATTTTAGAAACTAAAAGCCAAATCTCTCTGTTAGAGAAGCAGTTGAAATTTCAAGAACAGGTTACTGATGAAGAAAGATTGAATATTATAAATTATTTTCTTGAAAACATTGATATGATAGAAGATGTAAAAGATAAAAACAAATTATACCGAACTATATTAGATAGTGTGATATGGAAGAAAGTAGATACTAAGGAAGCAGAAATAGAAATAATTTTCCTGTAAGAATTTCTCTGGGACATAAGAGATTATAACTCTTTATGCGTTTGCCCTGAATTTTAGATTATTAGAGATTGACATATTAAACTATATATAAGTATAATTAAATTAAATGGAGGTATACAAAAATGGGTATTGATAATAATGATTTAATGGTAATGATTAAACAGTTATTAAAGGAAGAATTGAAGCCAATTAGAGATGATATACAGGAAATAAAAAGTGACACACAAGGATTAAAAAATCAAGTGTCCGAAAACACCAGTATATTAAAAGCCTTGGAGCATAAAACAGATGTAATGAGAGCGGAGCAAGAAAAAATGGGCAACGATATTGCACATATACAAGGAGATTTAAAAGCACTAAGTAAAGATGTAAGCAATGTAGAAATAATTACCTCTAGTAATTGGAATGACCTAGCAAAACTTAAAGCAACAAATTAAATAGTATAAAAGAGTCTCAAAAGGCTCTATTTTTTTACCCTTTTTTACGTCCTAAAGTGTTGTTAAACTGTAATTATTACTCCAAATAAGATTTATGATTTGAATAATGAAATTGATGATACATATGTTAAGAATATATAGTATCGTTACCAATTATGATGCCAATGGCACGTACAGAAACGAGCCTAGCTGTACCCAATAGATAGGAATATAGGCTTATCTTCTGATTTTGCCTTTGTAAATGCTTCTTCTCCCCAGGGATACCAGTTGACTGGATTGTGTGCATGTTGAAGTAAGTATGGAGATTTCTCATTTATTAATCTATTGGGCGTACTTGTTAGGTTCATAAAATCACCTCCTAATAATTTATTTACAGACATAGTATATCCAAGATAAAGTATTTTCAGTCTTACAAAATAAAAGATGTAATAAATAAGTTACTGGATATGGTTAATCTGATTATAGGTAGTAGAATATAACAGGCTTTAGCACTCAAAACAAAAGAAGGACTGGGGAATAATCCTCAATCCTTTTTTTGTGTTTGCTTTTCTTGTTCTAGTTCTTTTACTATTTGTGGCATTATATTGAAACTTCTGATTAGGGCTTCATTGGAAGGTCTAGTGGCTTTAACTGTAATTGTAAGTTCCAAACCATAATTTCATTTAGCAATGCAGAAGGTAACTGTTTCCCTTCACAAGCAAAGATAGCTAAAATATCAGATGTTTCCAAAACTACTGTGAACAAAGCTATAAAGAAGTTAGTAGAAGTTGAAATTGAAGGAGAGCCACTTTTAAGGAGAGATATTGTTGGAAAGGTCAGAAAGAAAAGTATTTACTCAGTAACTAAAGAAGCTGGGGAACTAGAGGGTAAAATGTCAACTAAAAGAGTTATAGAGATATTTTTTGTGAAGCTTTTGAGAAAGAATATAACACTTCCTATAATGTCGTGTGGCAAAGAGATATGCACCTAGTAAAGAGCAAACTGCTAAAAAACTATACAGATAAAGAGGTAATAACAATTATAGAAACTGTGATGGCTGAGTATAAAAAAGATGGTCTAAGCCACAGTATCTAACATTTACTATAACTGCTATGTGTGGTTGGTTATCTACACAGGCTATGACAATTGCTAAAGGTTCTCACAAAGCTTCAATTAATAATCCAAAGAAATTTAAGGTGTTAGTGGTAAGATAAAATTACCCGAAAAAGTGCAAGAAAATTATCCACTTGAATGGAAAAAAAGTTGCCTTTGTAGTTAAATTAAATAAACGCTGCAAAGGGAGATGAAATATATGTTGGGGGTAGAAATGCGTACAACAATAGAAACATTATTAAAAAAAGGCTATAACAAGACACAGATAGCAAAGTAGCTCATAGAAATAGTTGGAAATACAGAAGTAATAGAAGTGTTTGATATAGATTTGTTTTTTAGGATTATAGAAAAGATCACTGTGTTTGAAGGGAAAAAATTATTGTTACTTTATTAGATGGTATAGAAATAGAGTGTGAAATTGAATAGGTCCTGGAAAAAGCAAGTTAAGGTGAAGAAATTTATCTTAGCTGGCTTTTTTCTTTAAATAAAAAAACAAAGGTTCAACCTCGACTTTTATGAAACAACCTAATAACTGTAAAAATATATTTAAAAATAATCCAATTATATTCCA
>DAISLB010000093.1:0-4032 GCA_036820645.1 Clostridium sp. | reverse complement strand
TAAACAGTCAGATAAGACCATACTTATTTTTAAAACGTGTTTTAAAAGGCAAATTTACAGTTTCCATTTGGAAATAGACGTTGTATTTCTTGCAGCTTTTTTTAAATAGGACAGGCGTAATTAAGTTTATTTTGAACTACGCCACAAAAAGCGTCAAATGGGTAGATATGAATTGAATAAAATACATAAATGTAATCATTATATATAATGTAAGTAATTTTCCAATAAATATTTTTATTCTAGAAGATGGATAAACAAATAGGGTATTTGCAGTTTTATCTGTAAATTCTCTTGAGAAAATATAGCTTGCTATTAGAGAGAAAAAAACTATATATAAAAATTGAAAGCAAATTAATTCTATGTTTACTCTATAGCCCATAAATAAAGTATATTTTAGTGTATCTGAACTTCCACTGTAGTCATTTGAAAGTGCTTGAATACATTCAAGTATGGGAATAAAAACTGCAGCAATTAAAGTTATAATAAATTAGATAAGATTTCTTTAGTTTTAAAAATTCAGAGTATATTATATTAAACATTTAATTGCCTCCTGTAAGCTTTATGAAGTAGTCTTCCAAGTTGTCCACTTTTAAGCATATTTCATCTATAAGTAGATCATTTGAAACTAAAGCTTTATTTATGTTTGAAACTTCCTGAAGCCTTTCATAAACCCTCAAATTATTTTTTCCCCATATAACATAATCTTTTATTCCAAGCTTTTCTTCCAGTACAAAAGAAGCCTTTTTATCATTGTTTACCTTGATGTTTATATAGTGCCTATTTCTTTTTTGAAGTTCATCATAAGATATTTCTTCTAAAAGTTCTCCTTTGTGAATTATGCCTATTTTATTTGCCATCTGTTGAACTTCGCTTAATATGTGACTGGATATTAAAAATGTAATACCTTGTTTTTTACATAAATCTATAATTAATTCTCTTATTTCTTTAATTCCTATAGGATCAAGTCCGTTAGTTGGCTCGTCTAATATTAAAAATTCTGGATGATGCAGAAGTGCTCTTGCTATTCCAAGTCTTTGCTTCATACCAAGTGAAAACTCTTTTACTTTTTTATTTTTAACGTCACTTATACCTACTAATTTTAAAGATTCACCTATGCAATCTTTACCTTGAACTCCCATCATTCGCCTGTGTATTTCTAAATTTTCTCCTGCTGTAAGATTTGGATAGAATCCTGGATACTCTATCATTGAACCTATTCTCTCCAGCACTTTTCTATTTTTATTTGAAGCTTTTTCAGAAAAAAGCTCAATTTCCCCAGAAGTTGGTTTGATAAGCCCCATAAACATTCTTATAGTAGTGGTTTTTCCAGCACCATTTTGTCCAAGAAAACCATATATATCACCTTTTTTTATGTGTATATTCAAATTTTTAACTGCACAAAAGTTTTTAAATTCTTTTGTTAAATTGTAAGTTTTAAGAATGTCGTCCATCACGATACCTCCATTAATATTTACTAAAAAAATTGACAGCTAGGGAACCCTAGGTTCTATTAGGCGACGCTATGCGTCTGAGCACCCTCATCAAATTGGCGGGAAGTACCATTCCCTGCACCCATCTTTTTTATTCTATAAAAAATGTATAATTTTCTATAGAATAAAAAAGGACTATGTCTATAAGATACAACATAATCCTTACATGCTATTTAATAAGTTCTTACAATTTTCTTAAATTCTGCTTTAGTGTAAATTTAAATTCTGTCCTTTGAAATGGAATGCTGGATACAAAAATGTTTCCACCTAATGATTCAACCAATTTCTTTACTATTGTAAGTCCCAATCCGCTGCTTTTTAAATTTAATTTTCTCGATTTTTCTACTGTATACAATCTATCAAATACATAAGGCAGATCTTCTTTAGGTATTCCAGGTCCATTGTCCCATACAGAAATAAAAACATTATCATTATCACAGCTTAAATCAATGCCTATTTTAGTGGCATGTGAGCCGTACTTTAATGCATTATTTATGAGATTTGCCAAAATTCTGTTTAGTGACTTTTCATCTGCCATGGCATAAACATCATCTTTTTCAAGATTTAATTCAGGTTCAATATTTATCTTTTTAAATTCACTAAAGAAAAGTAATATATTTTGCCTTACAATTTCACATATATTTATTTCTTTTACATCAAGTTTAAAGTCATTTGAGTCCATCTTTGAAATTTGAAAAAATTCTTCCGTCAAATTATAAAGATAATTCCCCTTACTGTATGCTATCTTTATATAACGTTCCTTTTCACCTTGTGTCAAATTACTATCATTTAACACTAGTTCTATATACCCAAGGATTGATGTAAGTGGTGTCCTCAAATCATGTGATATATTGGATATCATCCTTTTGCGAGATTCTTCGATTATCTTACCTTTTTCCTGTATCTTTTGAAGCTTGTCTACTAGCCTATTTATATTTACAATCAATTTACTTAGAATTTTTACATGGGTTTGTGTTCTTATCCTTTGATTTAAATTGCCACTTAATATTTGGTGAGTGACCATTGAGATATAATTTGCTTTTTTGTAAAAGCTAACTAGTAAAATTATTAAAAAAATTATTATGAATATTAAAATACAATTTAATACATTCACACTATTCACCAAGTTTATATCCTATTCCCCATACAGTAACTATATATTTAGGGTTGTTTGGATCATCTTCAATTTTAGTTCTAAGTCTCTTTATATGTACCATTACGGTATTATCATCGTGTAAATAGTCATTTTCCCAAACTCCATTAAATATCTGTGCTTTTGTAAAAACTCTATCAGGATTTTTAAGAAAAAACTTTAGGAGTTCAAATTCTTTAGGAGTCAAGTTTATTTTTTTATCCTTTTTAAAAACTGTATGATTTGAAATGTCTAATGTAAGTTCTTCGTATTGTAAAATAGAATTTTTAGTATTGGTTCTGTTATAATAAATACACCTTCTGAGTTGAGCTTTTACCCTTGCAGTAAGTTCTCTCATAGAAAATGGCTTTATCATATAGTCATCTGCCCCCATACTAAGACAAGTTATTCTATCTGCTTCTTCATCCTTGGCAGAAAGAATGATAATTGGTAGGGTACTTGTTTCTCTTATTTTTCTTAGCACTTCTATGCCATCAATGTAAGGAAGCATTAAATCTAATATAATCAGTTGAAAAGTATTGTTGTATTTTTTAAGTGCATCTTTTCCATCAAAGGCTTGTACTATATCATAATCTTCCTTTTTTAAAGCATGAAAGATTAAATTATTTATCTCCTCATCATCTTCTACAATTAAAATTTTTGATTTTTCCAAACTTCACACCTGCTTTAAAGCTTATTTATGTACCAATTATAGCATTAAATTAAAGATAAAGGTCACAAAAGTGCCAGTTACAGTGAATAGAAATTATTTTTAACAATTAAAATTAAGGAAGTATATGAAAAAACATAATCTTTCATATACTTCCTTGTATAAATTTTCCATAGTATTGCATTTTTTGAATTTTATAAGTTATGTTTATTTACTTAAATCTATTTTTACTGCTTATCATGAATGTAAAAACCTTTAGTTAAAGGTGATAAATCTTGCTTTTTAGCAGTTATTTTTATTTCATTGCCATTGCTGGCAACAAGAAGATAGCTTCTATTCTCATCATCCTTTAAAATAAAACGTTTTGAGAGAAATACATCAGGTTGTTTTTTCAGATAAATTTAAAAGCCCTTAGGTTCACGAATTTGATTAGAACCCTATAATTGTGTTAAAACCAGTATAATCTCTACCGGGTGTATCTATGTGTGAAATATTAAGTATAAAAGAGGAATATTGATTATTTATAGAATAATTTGTAGTATTTAAATATATAGCATTAATAGTATTATAAGAAATATGATAAGATTACATACGTTGCTTGAGCAGTTGATAAATGTTGCTTGAGAGCCGCGCAAATTTATATTTTGTTAGTAGAAAAAAAGATGTTGACAAAATAAAAAAGACGTGATAAACTATAGAAGCTGTCGAGATGAGGCGGCAAAATGATCCTTGAAAATTAA
>DAISLB010000092.1:0-4179 GCA_036820645.1 Clostridium sp. | reverse complement strand
AAGCCTTCATCCACTACCCTAAAGGGATAGTGGTTTTCGGCTAAGCTTTTATAAATTAATAGGAAGGAGAAGAATGGGCGATTTTTCTATTAGCCCAAAGAAAGTTATAGTGGCTTCTTCGCCTATTCTGTAAGAATTATGAAGAATATAAAAAATATTAAAAGTATTAAAAACATTACAAAAACATTTATATCTTTATTTGTATTAACAATAATGTTATGTAATATAGGCATTACAGCTTTTGCAGCAGTTAAACCAATGCAGGATAATGCACAACAATATAAGCTAGTATATACTTATACTATTAAACATAAACCATCAAGCAAAGGAAAAGCATATTTTGTAAATGCTGATATAAAACTAGGAGACGTTATAAATTCACCGTATATGCAAACAATAGAGGAGTTTAAATCATCAGATAGTCAAGTTAGTAATAATGGTGGAAGATATGTTTTAACTGCACCTACAACAAAAACACTTAATTTAAATGATACAATTACTATTGTTGCAGAAGAAACGTTTTCTGCAGGAACAATTGACTACAATATTAATAAAGAAAACATAACAGATAATTTTAGTGAATTGCCAAACTATCAGAAATATCTGCAATCAAATGCAAATATACAAACAGACAATCCATTAATACAGCAAAAAGCTAAAGAATTAACTCAAAACATTGATAACCCATATGATAAAGCATATGAGATTTTTAAATATGTTAATACTAACATAGATTATGTTGATAGCCCTGCTTATGCTAATAAAGGTGCATTAAGTGCCCTAACAACACACAAAGGAGTTTGTCAAGACTATGCACAATTATTTGTAGCATTATGTAGAGCAAGTGGAATACCAGCAAGAACTGTTAATGGTTTTAGAAATACAAATAGTAATGCAGATGTAGTTAATTTAAAAGGTCATGAACATATGTGGGCAGAGTTCTATATGCCTGGTTATGGCTGGGTAATTGCAGAGCCTACTATGACTTTAAGACGTAATGGAAAACAAATTACAGCTGATGAATGTTTCTCTAAACAAATAAATCCAGCTGAACATATCGCAAGAGATTATGATGTATGTTCAGATGAAGATATCGCTAGTAATATAACTTTAAAATATAAAGGAAAACCTAGCTGTATGCCAAAACTAACAGCTGATGAAGACGTAAAGTTATATAATTTGTCAAAAGGAGCAGCACCAGCAGAAAACTCTGCAATGAAACCGCTAGAACCTGCTAAACCAGTAGAAGTACCTACTACAGCATTAGTACCTGCTACCCCAATAGAACCTGCTAAACCAACAGAAAATCCTATTGCACCAATAGCACCTACTAAACCAGCAGTAGTAAAAGCAGAGAAGCAAAGAATTGCTGATCCAGTCATAAAACCGTTTAAAGAGCCATACAGTTATAGGAAGCTAAATACCAGTGAAATAAATCTCTTAAAGCAGCGTGCAGAAATACAATTAAAATCATTAGAAAACCTATGGACTTCATATAGTGATTTTAGTCTGCAATATAAAGTAGGCAATGTGCAAAATAAAATAAATAAATTACCTGAAACAATAAATGAAAAAGCAGAATATGAAGCAAGATTATTTACATTATTGGCAGAAATTAATAAAACGCAAACAGCAGCAAACAAAGCAATGCAGTTTGTTAATGTTCTTCCAGATGGAACTTTAAAAACACAATTAATAACTAGATTACAAATAGTTATGCCAGGTACTGCTGCACCAACAGAGGAAGCTCCAGTAGAAAAAACTGCAGCTGCATCATTAGTACCTGCTAAGCCAATAGAAATTCCTACTACACCAATAAAACCTGCTAAACCAATAGAAAAGCCTATTGCACCAATAGCACCTACTAAACCAGTAGTAGCAAAACCAGAAAAGCAGAGAATTGCTGATCCAGTTGTAAAACCATTTAAAGAACCATATAGCTATAGAAAACTAAGTTCTATAGAAATAAATGTTTTAAAACAACGTGCAGAAATTCAATTAAAATCATTAGAAAAGTTATGGAAATCATATAATGATTTTAGTTTAAAATATAAAGTAAGCAATGTACAAAACAAAATAAATAAACTGCCTGAGACAATAAAAGAAAGACCAGAATATGAAGCAAGATTATTTACATTATTAGCAGAAATTAATAAAACGCAAACATCAATAGATAAAGCAATGCAGTTTGTTAATGTTCTTCCAAACGAAACTTTAAAAACACAATTAATGACTAGATTGTCAGTAATATAAGATAAAAGAAGAAAACTCCTGGTATTTTTAATAATGCCAGGAGCTTTTTATAAAAATATTTTAGAATGTGATAATAATAAGTTAGATAAAAAATAATGGCTTCTATGAAGCTAAAAGCGAAAGGGGATAAATAAATTATGGATAACTTGGATTTACTAAACTCACTAGGAATGAGTACTGAAAAAAATGAGCCAAAAGAAGAAAAAAATAATGAGGCACCAGAAGCTTCTGATGTACAGGATGAAATAGCTATAACAGAAGTAGAAGATACACCAGAAGTACAACAAGAAATTACAGCTGGAACTGAGAATAATGAAACAGAAACAGTAAGCGATAAGGGAACAGTAAAAAAAGAAGAGAAAGCTGAAGAAAATACTACAGAAGATAGCAACAATAATGTTAATACTACTGGTACTACTAATAATATTGATAGTACTAAAACAGGTGATACTTTTTTAAATCTTTTTGAGCAACTTGGAATGGGAAAACCAAAATCAAAGGAAACAAAAAAAGAAAATAAAAAGAATAACACATCTACAAAAAATACTGTTTCTAAGCCAAAGGCAACAGAGATTGACAAGGATAAAACAAAAATAGTCAAAGCCTATGGCCAAGAAGTTATGACAATACCAAAAGGTGAAAAAGGAGATCTTCAGGAAATTCGAGAATACCTTGTAAATACACTAGGATATCGAGAATTCCAAAAAGATGACACAGATATGATTATTATTAACGATGGAGATACACAATATATCATTCCACAGCCTAAGTTTAGAGCAAAGGGTTAAAAAAATAGTAATAAATATATATTGAGGAGTGATTAATATGCCACATCCTAATTGGTGCGGAAAACCTTGCAGTGAATGTGATAAGTATTGTGAGCTTGATATGTCTATACCATGTTCACCTGATTGTCCTCAGTTAAATCCAATCACTGGGGAACCTGATGGACCACTTTGTAAGACCTGTGACGCATATCTTTCTTATACAGAAGGAATTATACAACAATAGTTTAATAATTAAAAAAATAAAAAGGAAGGAAAAAAGAAAATATGATAAAAAATATAAAGCATGGCAGTAATACCTATGGTTCAATGTTTATGTCTAAGAAAACAAATACTATTAATTCAAGAATTACTAATTTAAGATATATAGAAACAAGAAGAAAAAATAATAGACAACTGCCATCTGGAAACAGATTAGGAAATCCAGTAGAAGAAAAATTATAGAATTTAATAAGCCATCATTTTTTTAAGTGGTGGCTTTGTTAAATTAATAAAGCTAAGATCTTATAAAAAACGTCAAAAATTTATATCAAACATATTTAAAAATTTTAAAGAAGGGAAAATAATAAAATGAATAAGAACGGGTATTTTAAATGCGAGAATTGTGGCCATTATCAATATACCACCGAATTTGGTGAGTGTGAAGAGTGCGGATACGAAGAATTAACTGAGATTACAGAGGAAGAATATAATGCAAATAATGTCCATGATGTTATAGAAGCATTAGAAAAGCAAAAACCTAAAAAAGTAACACATGGAGCAACTTTGTCTAAATATTGTACTTGCCCTAATTGCAAAAATGTAATTGATAGCTTTGAGCAATTCGGTGGAAGTCAAGTAAGAGTCAAGTATAATTATTGCCATTTTTGTGGGCAAAAATTGGATTGGAAATAGAACATATTAAAGGATTATGAGGGTTAAGTCAAAATTATTGCTTAGCCCTCACTTTATAAATAGTGAGAAGGGAAAATAATAAAATGATAAAAGGGAATATAATAGAATTTGGTTATGGTGATGTTGGAGTTAGAAGCAATAGCCTTGGATATATAGAATTCTATCCAAGATAAGCAAGAGTACACCCACTTCAACGAAGTAAGTGGGTGGTGAATTGCTTTTATTTAGGAAATAGAAAAATATAAAA
>DAISLB010000091.1:0-4276 GCA_036820645.1 Clostridium sp. | reverse complement strand
TAAGATTGCTTCAAAGAAATACTGGTATAGTATGCATATAAAAAGCAATTCATCTCGGTATTAAAATTACCGAGCTTTCTTGCAAGTCTATCGTAAAATAAAAATAGTGAAAGTTTCAAATGGTATATAGAATTAACTTTTGCAAAAAACATAATGAAGGAAGGTAATTTAATTGTTTAATGCTTATCAACAGTTTATTCGCCAAACTTTATATAAAGTTATGCATCCACAAATAACTTCCTTTAGCGGGTATGTCAACACAGTACTAAATACAACGTTATTAATAGTTTTGTTACTAATATTAATTTCTGTTGTTGCTTTATTAATATGTGGTCCAATCGTATTTTATAAGAAAAAAATAACTCCAATCAGCTATAAAATATATTTTTCAGGTGAAGATGAACTAAATGGGAAAGAAAAAAAGGAGCTGCAAAAGAAGCTTGTAATTTATAAAATATTATTTGCTTTATGTATATCATTAATATATATTCCTATCTTGTTGCCAATAGTATTCATTATAATAGACATATTGTAAAAGGGTGGAAAGTGCTAACTACAATTTATAATTCATAAAAAGTAACAGGTTCTTGAGCTTTGTTACATACTGTTTCAACAATTGTTAACTACCTCTCTTAAATTGCTAACACAATTATAGGAGGGGCTTGTTTATTAAATGTTTGAGCAATTATTTTATTTAATAGGTTAGTTTATGGTTGATTGGCAATAAATGAATTGCAAAAATAAATTAAGGAGATGTGATATTTATGGTATTTAATTTTTTTATTAATTTTGTAGCTTTCGTTTTGTATATTTTGGGGATATTTGCTATATTTTATCTCCCATTTCTAGACATAACAACACGAATAGATCAAGATAATGACCTAATATCTGTATTGAGCGTAATTTGTATAATATGGTCAGTAATAGAATCAATAACATTTGCATTTATGGTAGCTCATATATTCCCCCTTGGTGAAGGAATTAAATTAGCAAAGCAAGATTATATATTCTTTATTCTGTCTTATGCAAGCCTATTCGCATTTATTGAAATAACAAGATATCTGGAGTATATATCCAATAAGCACACAAAAAATATAAAATTATCTTTTTTAGGAGATCTTGATAGCTATAATCGTTATAAAATGATAGATAATAAATTGATAGAATTAACATATTACAACCAAACTGCAAAAATAAATGACGATGGATATGTATTATTATCTAAGCCATATTTTTTATCCCATGCAAAAGGCAGTGGATATTTTGGCAAAGATCTTACAAGATTTAAAGTAGCCAATTACAACTTAAGAAGCGGATATCGAGAGGATTACATTGTATGTGATGTGACTTTAGAATTAGCTGACAAATTAAAATATAGCTTTGCTGATTAAAAGGGGATGTTTTACTATACAAAAAAAAATTAAGATAACAATTGTTATGATGGTTATGGTTTGTTTAGCTATTATGTTTAATAGTAATGTTGCAACAGCTAAAGCAGAAAGTACGACATATATACCAATACCTGTATTTATGCATAATGGTGATCGTGAGAAAGAACACACTATTAAAAATATAGAAGAAGGAACTATTATACTACATAAAGATGGAGCAATGTCTGATTTAATTATTAATAAATCTTTAAAAAATCCACCTGCTGTAGGGAATATAGGTAATGGGAATAAAAGGATAGCAGTAATTGTTGGAATGGATGAAGAAACCCCTATAGCATATGCAGAAAAGGGCTCAGAACAAGAAACAAAATTAAGACAAACTGCTGAGAGAAATGCAGATATGGAAAAGAATTTCCCCAAATATGTAATTGCAATAGTGGCTGCGATTTTGGGTGCAGTAATATTAATGCAGCTACTGTCATCCAATTTTTAAAAAGAATATAGTCTTGTTAACTATGTATATATAAGGTAGACTTATTTTTTAGTCTGCCTTTTTTATAAAAGCAATAATAATAAGTTAAGAATATTTAATTATGGCTTTTAATTAAGCTAAAAGAAAGAAGGTAAAATGTGATATGCTGCCATTAGAAAACTTAAACATACCAAAAACAAAGATAAATCAGTTTAAAAAGAAAAATATAAACTCCTTGGAGGAATTAGTAAGATTTTTTCCCAGGAAATATATGGATTTTACGCATCCTATAACAGTATCACAAGCAATAGATGGGCAAACAGCAGCTGTTATTGTAACAATAACTAAAATATATTCTAGCTATGAAAAAAGCTATGTTAGAGCCATAGGAATTGATGAAAAAGATGACTCCCTATGTATAATGTGGTTTAATACAACATACATAGGTAAACAGCTAAAATCAGGGCATAAATATATCGTATGTGGAAAAATATCTATAAATTGCGAATATAACAACCAGGTACAAATGATTAATCCTATGTACATAAATGAGAGTATAGAAAAATTCAAAAAAATTATACCTGTTTATGCTAAAATACCTGGAATGTCTGCAGAGTATTTGACTAATTGTATTAGTAAAGCTTTGCAGTTAATAAGTAATCCTGAGTATTTAGATGAAGAAACTATTAAAAAATTTAAGTTACAATCAGAAATGGCAGCACTAGTAAACATACATGAGCCTAATAGTATTGCTGATATTAAAGCTGCTAAAAGACGAATCATATTTGATACACTTTATCAATATCAGTTTGAATTAGAAAAGAAAAATAGAAAAATGAAAAAAAATACTACTATTAAAGTCCCTAAATTAGATGAATGTAGAAAGTTTGTAAATAAGTTACCTTTTGAATTAACAGAAGATCAAGCTATGGCAATAAAAAAAATATATGAGCAAATGAAAGAAGGTAAAAGAGTAAACACTTTGCTTACAGCTGATGTTGGGGCGGGTAAAACCATAATAGCTTTTATACTCATGGTTATACTTTGCGAAAACGGATATCAAGCAGTATTAATGGCACCTACATCAGTACTTGCTAAGCAACATTTTAATGAACTAAATACTATGCTTGAAGGAACACCATTTAAAGCGTGCTTTTTAAACGGTGGATTAAAAGCAAAAGAAAAAAAAGAAGTATTAGCTGGTATAAAAAATGGAGAATATAATATGATTGTTGGTACTCATGCAGTAATTCAAAAGGATGTAATATTTAAGAATTTAGGTATTGCAATAGTAGATGAAGAACATCGTTTTGGAGTCGCACAAAGAACTGCTTTAATAGAAAAAACAAGTGATATTCATTATATTACTATGAGTGCAACACCAATTCCCAGAAGCTTAGCTTTAACAATGTATGGTGATACAATAGATATATTAACTATAACTACTATGCCTACTGGTAGAAAACCAATAAAAACAGCTTTAATTAGGAATAAAAGAAAAGCTTATAAATTTATGTATGATGAAATAAGAAGAGGACATCAGTGTTATTTTGTATGCCCTTTGATTGAAAAATCCTATGCAGAATCTATGGAAAATATAGATGCAGTTGAAGATGTATATAAAGAATTGCAAGCATATTTTAAAAATACTAATATAAAAATAGCTATGGTAACAGGCAAAATGAAAGAAGATGAAGTAAATAAAGCCATAGATAATTTTAAAAATAATAAAGTACAAATAATGATAGCAACTACAGTAATAGAAGTAGGTGTTAATGTACCTAATTCAACTGTAATGGTAATAAATAATGCAGAACGCTTTGGCCTTGCACAATTACATCAGCTTCGGGGTAGAGTGGGAAGGGGTAGTTTACAATCCTATTGCATCTTAATATCGAAAAAAACTACTAAGCGATTACAAGTTTTAACTACTACTAATGATGGATTTGTAATTGCCAATGAGGATATGAAGTTAAGAGGCAGCGGTAATTTAATAGGTGAGGAGCAATCTGGTCAAAATGAATTTATAGATTTAATGCTAATGTATCCAAACTTATTTAATAAAATCAAAGTAGAAATAAAAAGATTATATGATAATAATGAGGAATTAATAGATATTGCATAGTTATTTTTTTTAAAATGTAATAATAATAAGTTGAGTAAAAAATTATGGCTTTTATGAAGCTAAAAATGAAAGGGGTATTTATCATGGACAATGATTTAGGAGGAACAAGCCGAGAATCCTCCCTTTTTCAAAGGGGAGATGAAAGGCAAATTTCACTACTATATGTAATATAAATAACCTCTTAAATTGTTGACTTTGGGCTTAAAATATCGTATACTATGTGTATGAGTAAGAATAATATAATTCATGCAAGAACCTGTGTTTATAATGTAAATTATCATATCGTAT
>DAISLB010000090.1:0-4678 GCA_036820645.1 Clostridium sp. | reverse complement strand
CAGAGGACTGAAAATCCTCGTGTCCCTGGTTCGATTCCTGGTCTGGCCACCAAAAATTTATATCTAAAAAGCTTCAAGTTATGCGTGAGGCTTTTTTTTCGTACATGAATTAATATTTTTTAAAAATGTATAGAAAAAGATTCTCAATAGGGAATCTCTAAAAAAAAGGTCATGAACGTAGCGAATTTTCTTGAATTAGAAACATATTAAAAATTTATTTCATGTGACAATTTTTTTAGGGGGATGTTAAATATGAACAAAGGTCTTTTAAAATGTAATATATTGCTTCTAATAACCTCTGCCATATGGGGATTTGCATTTATAGCACAAAGAGTAGGTATGAATTACGTAGGTGCATTTACTTTTAATGGGGTAAGATTTGCACTGGGTGCTTTTTCATTAGTCCCACTTATAATATTTTATAATGAAAATGGTAAAAATAAAGAAGAAAATAGAACTTCTAAAAGTGTATTTTTATCTGGACTTTTTACAGGATTAATACTGTTCTTAGCTTCTTCTTTCCAACAAGTTGGTCTTATAGAAACTACAGCAGCAAAAGCTGCTTTTATAACTGGATTATACATTGTATTTGTTCCAATTATGGGTATATTTTTAAAACGACATATAGGGATGAGTTCTTGGTTTGGAGCTGTAATTGCCGTGATAGGATTATACTTTTTATGTGTTACAAATAATTTTTCTATATCATACAGTGATTTGCTTGAACTTGGAAGTGCATTTTTCTTTGCAATTCAAATAATTTTAATAGATATTTTCTCTAAAAAATTTGATACACTTAAATTGGCATTTTTTCAGTTTATAACTTGTTCAGTTTTAAGTTTAATAACGGCTACTTTATTTGAAAATATAACAATGAATGGAATTTTACAGGCTGCTATACCTATTCTATATGGTGGTATATTTTCTGTGGGAATTGCATATACATTGCAAATTTTTGCACAAAAAAATGCTGAACCAACACATGCAGCCATTATAATGAGTATGGAATCAGTTTTTGCCACCATTGGAGGATTTTTAGTTTTAAATGAATATTTAAGTTTAAGGGCAATATTTGGATGCATTCTCATGTTTACAGGTATGATTATATGTCAGATGAAATCTGGGGAAAGTTGCAATGAAAAAGTTGAAGCTTGTAAAAAAAGGTAATATATTATGGAAAAGTGATATTTAGAGTCAATTAAATAGCCATCTATTATGTATACCTTTAGTAAAATATGTTATAATGTTGGGGACGATTTCAATAAAAGTTTTGAATTTAATGATAAGAGGGGATATCATGAATAAGGTAATGACAATAGGCAAAAAAGATTTTGAAATAGGAAAAAGGACTTACATTATGGGTATACTTAATGTTACACCGGATTCTTTCTCTGATGGTGGAAAATTTAACAATATAGAGTTGGCTATAAAACATGCTAAACAGATGGAAGAAGATGGGGCAGATATAATAGATGTAGGCGGAGAATCTACAAGACCAAGCTATAATCCTATATCTGAACAGGAAGAATTGGAAAGAGTTATTCCGATAATAGGTATGTTAAGTAGGTGTATAAATATTCCTATTTCTATAGATACATATAAGGGAAAAGTTGCAGAAGAATCTATAAAAGCAGGGGCATCACTAATAAATGATGTTTGGGGATTTAAAAGAGACCCTTATATGGCAGAAGTAGCTGCACATTATAGAGTTCCTTGCTGTTTGATGCATAACAGAGATAACAGAAATTATAAAAGTTTGATGGATGATGTATTAACTGATTTAAAGGAAAGTATAGATATAGCATTAAAAGCTGGAGTTGATTCCAAAAATATAATAACAGATCCAGGTATAGGATTTGGTAAAGATTATGAACAAAATTTAGCTGTTATGAATCAGTTAGAAAGACTTTCGGAACTGGGTTATCCAGTGCTTTTAGGAACTTCTAGAAAATCAATGGTAGGAAAAGCATTAGATCTTCCAGTAAATGAAAGAGTGGAGGGAACTGTAGCTACTACAGTAATAGGAATAATGAAAAAGTGTGATTTTGTAAGGGTTCATGACGTAAAGGAAAACAAAAGGGCTGTTGTAATGGCAGATGCCATTATAAGAAGGTAGTATTGCTAAGTGGATCAAATCACTTGTGGAATGCTCGTTTAGATGATATAATCTTGTTATTTAATTAACTAATTATGTTTCAGGGGAAGGAGAAATATTGAGTAAGCTTTTTAAGCTCAATATACATTTATCATGGATGAAAAAAAGATTAGAGAAGCAGTGAAAATGATGCTTGAAGCTATAGGAGAAGATCCTGAAAGAGAAGGATTGGTTGAAACACCTGATAGAATTGCAAGAATGTATGAAGAGATATTTGAAGGATTTAACCACAGTCCTGAAAAACATTTGAAAAAAGTATTTACTGTAGATAGTGATGATATTGTACTTGAAAAAGATATAACGTTTTACTCCATGTGTGAGCACCACCTTTTACCGTTTTATGGAAAAACACATATAGCGTATATACCTGATGGAAAAGTTGTAGGACTTAGTAAACTAGCAAGAACTGTTGAAGTTTTTGCAAGAAGACTTCAACTTCAAGAGAGAATGACTGCTCAAATTGCTGATGCAATGATGAGATATGTAAAAGCTAAAGGAGTCATGGTAGTAGTTGAAGCGGAGCATATGTGCATGACTATGAGGGGAATAAAAAAACCTGGAAGTAAGACTGTTACAGCAGTTGCTAGGGGACTTTTTAAAAGTGAACCTAGACTTAGAGATGAAGTTTATAAAATGATAAATACAAAATAGGGTGTGGTGCTGAATTTGGAAAAAGTTAATGCTATTTTGAAAAACCATAAGTTTTGTACTTATTTATCTAAGATTAATAAGCTTGAAGAGAACAGGCAATATTGTAAACATGACCTTCAGCATTTATTAGATGTAGCAAGAATTGCTTATATAAAGGTATTGGAAGAAAATATTCATGTAAAAAAAGAAATTATATATGCAGCTGCCCTGCTTCATGATATAGGGAGATGGCAGCAGTATGAAGAGGGCATATCTCATGAATTGGCTAGTGTTAAGCTAGCGAAAGATATTTTGAATGAGTGTGGATTCAATAATGAAGAAAAGGAAAAAATATTTAGTTTAATAAGTAATCACAGAAAAAAAGATTCTAGTAGTTTACTTCAAAATATATTTTATTATAGTGACAAAGCATGTAGAAATTGTTTTATGTGTAAATCTATTTCAAAGTGTAATTGGCCAGATGAAAAGAAAAACTATATTATTAAATATTAATTAGTTTTAGTTAGGGGATGTTTATGTATGGATGTCATATATGTAGAGGATTTGGAAGTATATGCTTATCATGGGGTAAATCAAGCTGAAAAAGATATGGGACAGAGATTTCTCATATCTCTACAAATATTTTTAAATTTAAGTGAGGCAGGAAGAAGTGATGACCTGAGTAAAACTATTAATTACGCCAAATTATGCTGTGAAGTAGAGGAGGAATTTAAAAGGGAAAAATACGATCTTATTGAAAAGTCCGCAGAGTCGCTAGCTAATTTTATATTGAAAAAATATACAGCAGTAGAAAAAGTAACAGTTAAAATAAAAAAGCCTTGGGCACCTATAGGAAAGCCATTAAAGTGGGTAGCGGTAGAAATAAATAGGTGTTGGCATACAGCTTATATTTCAATTGGTTCTAACTTAGGTGACAAGAAAAAAAATATAAAAGATGCTATAGATATAATAGATTCTTCGCCTTACAATAAAGTCACAAAAGTATCTAAATTATATGAAACTAAACCTGTAGGATATTTAAATCAGGATAATTTTTTAAATGGAGCCCTAGAAATTAAAACCTTAATGGAGCCTGAAGATTTAATGGAATTTTTGTTAGATGTAGAGAAGAAATTAAAGCGGGAAAGAATAATAAAGTGGGGTCCTAGAACTATAGATTTGGATGTGATTTTATATGATAGTTTAATTACATCCAAAGAAAAAATTGTAGTACCTCATCCTAGAATGCATGAAAGACTATTTGTTTTAAAACCGTTGTCGGATATTGCACCTTATGTTATTCATCCTATTTTAAATGCTAGAATTATAAATTTAACAGAAGAACTGGAAAAGACACAGCAATTATAGAAAATGAGCATAGATTTGTATGGAAACCAAGTCTATGCTCATTTTGTATAAGTACATGTTCATTTAAAAAATATGTATAATGATTTTATTAATAGATGTTTTTTTGTTTATAAATATAAAATGTATTGACATATAAAAAAACGATGATATAATTCCTTCAATAAGTGATTTAATATATTAAATTAAAAAAATAAATATAATTATACTTATCAAGAGAGGCGGAGGGACTGGCCCTATGAAGCCCGACAACCAGCATCTATTTTATTAGATGTATCGGTGTCAATTCCTGCAAAGTATGCTGTAATACTTTGGAAGATAAGAAAATTAGCAGTTTTGTAAATTTGATTTTTATTAATTTTTAAAAGGCTATCTTTCTTAATCTAAGAAAGATAGCCTTTTGTACTTAGTGTTTGTGATTAATTACTAAACACATTTAAAATGTGAGATGAAAAATTCTAATTTATTTACTTTTAACAAAAAGGCGGAATTCTCCCATCTTCTATAAGTGGGAGATGGATAGCCCTT
>DAISLB010000089.1:0-4707 GCA_036820645.1 Clostridium sp. | reverse complement strand
GGGCAAAAGAACATATTTATGAAAAATTAAAAGATATATGTGTAAGCATGAAATCAGAAGATTATTTAAAACTTCCAGATAGAATAAATAATATAATAAAAATTAATTTATCAAAATCAGCAATGGATAAGTACAAGCAGTTAGAAAGAGATTTACTTCTTCCATTTAAAGATTCAGATGTAGTTGCAAATAATGCTGCTGTACTTACAAATAAGTTACTTCAAATGGCAAATGGTGCTGTATATGATGAGAATGGTGATGTTTTAGAAATTCATGATGAAAAAATAAAAGCCCTAGAGGATGTTATTGAAGCTGCTAATGGAAAGCCAGTACTTATATTTTATTCCTATAAACATGATAGAGATAGACTTCAGAAATATTTTAAAGCAAAAGAATTAAAGACATCAAATGATATTAAAACCTGGAATAGAGGAGAAATTCCTATAATGTTAGTGCATCCAGCATCAGCAGGACATGGACTTAATCTCCAGGCAGGAGGAAATATAATAGTTTGGTTTGGACTTACCTGGAGCTTGGAACTTTATCAGCAAGCAAATGCTAGATTATATAGGCAGGGACAAAAGCAAAATGTAATAGTGCATCATTTAGTAGCAAAAGGAACTATGGATGAAGATGTAATGAAAGCACTTCAAAATAAAGAAGTAGGACAGGAAGCACTACTTCAGGCGGTAAAAGCAAGACTTAATAATATAAAGTGACGAGGAGGAAAACACATGAAACTTGTTTATATCTGTTCTCCACTTAGGGGCGATGTTGAAAAGAATAAAGAACGAGCAAATAACTATTGTCGTTTTGCTGTAAAAGAAAAGGTACTACCACTTGCACCGCACACAATATTTACACAGTTTCTTGATGATGATATTGAAGAAGAACGCAAAAAAGGAATGAATCTCGGACTTGAACTTTTAAAGCATTGTGATGAATTATGGGTGTTTGGAAATATAATATCTGATGGGATGAAGGGTGAAATTAAAATAGCTGAAAAACTTGGAATGCCTGTAATAAGATTTAGTTCTGATTGTAAAAGAATATAGAGCTAGTTTAGGAGGTCTATTATGGAAACCAGAGAATATGTGGAATATCTTTTGAAAAATTATAACGAAATAGTGAAGGATGTTCAGCAGATGAAGTTTGAACTAAAAACCTTTAAAGATATAGAATCAGATGAGGTCATAGAATCACTAAATTTTTCTTCACCAAATGATGAGAAAATTTCAACAAGCAGTATTTCAGATAAAACCTGCAAAATAGCTTTGATCTATAATGAGGTTACGAATAGGATGAATAAGGAAAGCAGAGAAGAAATTTATAGGATGATGAAAGCTACAGAGTTTGAAATTACAAGATTAAATTATTGTATAGATAGATTAGAACCGCAGATTAGAGATGTTGTAAAACAAATATTTATAGAGAAATGTTCATGGAGTGAAGCTTGTGCGAAGTGTTCCATTAGTGAAAAAACTTTAAATAAGTATAAGAATAAAGGCATTGATAAAATCACAGTAATGTTTGATTTGAGCAGGCTGGTAAATTAATTACTAGCCTTTTAAATTTTTCTTATTATACAAATTCTGAAAATTTATAGTCTTACATAAAAAAGTATGTTACTATTATTTATAGTTATTTATAATAGGTGGAAACATGGCAGAACGAGATGTAGTTGGTGTATTAACTAAAAAAGTTATAGATACATTTGGACTATCTATGAATGAAGGAAGCATAATCCTATGTGGAAATTCTAATAAAGATCATATGAAAGCGGAGCATCCAGATGATTTTGAAAAGTATGGTGATAAGATTCCTGAAATAATAGCAGAGCCAACATACATATGTAAGCACCCTAAAAAAGATTCAATTGAGTATGTAAAAGTATTTGTTACTGAAAATAACGATCATGTACTTGTAGCTGTTAGAGCTTCTGGATCTGGTACGTTATTTGCTAGAACATTATTTGTAATGGACAAAGAAAAAGTAAAAAAGTATAAGCGAAAGAACGCTTTTAAGCTTTATTAAATAATCGAAGTCAAAAAGATATTGTAAAAATATAAATTTTAGTCTATAATAAATATATAATTACATAGAATAATATTACGTAGGAATATCAGAGGGCGGAACAGGTAGCCGCCACCACGCAGAAATGCGGTAGGAGATGTAGATTACCACCTACCTATATTCCAACGGATTTATTCCACGGTGCTTTTTTGTACCGTGGATTTGTATTTTTACAATAAAAAGCTGGTTAGTGGCCTGTAAGGCAACGGTCAGAAAAAAGACGGTAGGTGTCCATTGAATATATAGTAAAAACCATGCTATAATGTAAACTGTAGAAAGATATAAATAGCCTTGAGAGATAGAACTCTTAGGGCTTTTTTAATACAAAAAATTAAGGCTTCAGACTTATGTTCTGAGGCCTTTGTTATTGTTGGAGGAATTATGAATAAATGCAGAAGATGTGTATGGGGGTGACAAAATAAGCAGTGACCTTATATTTTGTATGTTTCCAGAATGTATAAGAAAAAGTAAGAGGGTTAATAAAAATGATAAACCTAGAAAATATATATAATCTTTGTAATAACTTTGAAATGTGTGATAGAGTTACTGCCATTAAAAAGCTTGTTGCAAGAGGTATTAGTAAAAATAATGCAATTAGGTATTACAACATTTGGAGAAGACATTATCTAGAGACAAGTAAAGATGATTTGAGATTATCAGGAGTTTTTATAAAACAAGGTAGAAATCAAAAAAGCCTTGAAGAATGTTCTTATAAAGAAAGGCAAAGATATTTAGAAGCTTTAAATAAGAAACAGTTAATTAAAATAACACAGGCTGTACTTAAATGAGTAGAGGTGAAAGCTGTGCCAAGGAAACCCAAAAGACCTTGTAGTTATCTAGGATGTCCTGAACTTACAAGTGAAAGATACTGCAGTAAGCATCAAAAAGAAATAGATAAAAACTACAGTAAGACAAGCAGACCTTTTAAGAAACTTTACAACAGCAGATGGAGAAATCTTAGAAAGCAATTTTTAAAAGAACATCCTCTTTGTGAAGAATGTAAAAGAGAAGGGGTAGTTACTGCTGCAGAAGTAGTTGACCATATTATACCTCACAAAGGTAATGAGAAACTCTTTTGGGATGAGAGTAACTGGCAATCCTTATGTAAGCATCATCATGATGTTAAGACTGCAAAGGAAGATGGTAGGTTTGGAAACAAGAATGAAGTTTATTCTTATTAAGTTATCAACAGAAACTTATTTATAACCTGTGGACAACTTGTTGATAACTTTTAAAAGAGGTAGGGGGTATAATTTCCTCTGGAGTTGTGCCGGAAAGGCCGGGTGGCCCCCTTCGTGTGAAAAGTCGCAAAATTCCATAGGGGGGTATAGGCTAAAAATCAAATGTAAAAAATGTTGAATTTTAAAGGAATTACAGAAAGTTTTGCACCTTAAGAAGTTAAATTAAAAATATACTTTTTAAGGTGTTTTCTATTTGCTTTTAAGGAAGGTGATAATTTGGAGATTCAAAAGGTATCTGTTGAAAAGCTTAATCCGGCTAAATATAATCCAAGAAAAGATTTAAAGCCGGGAGATCCTGAATATGAAAAACTTAAAAGATCAATTGAAACCTTTGGATATGTAGAACCTGTAATTTGGAATAAGAAAACAGGAAATATTGTAGGAGGACATCAAAGATTTAAAGTTTTAAAACAGGAAGGTGCAAAGGAAATTGAATGTGTAGTCGTTGATATAAGTTCAGATAAGGAGAAGGCGTTGAATGTAGCTCTTAATAAAGTAAGTGGAGAATGAGATATGCCAAAGTTAGCTGATATTTTAGATGAACTTGATAAATCTATGTTTGATATCTCTCTTACAGGATTTGATGCCGCAGAGATAGAAGATTTATTTTCTAAAGTTCATGATAAAGATGCTAGTGACGATAACTTTGATGCAGATAAGGCGCTTGAAGAAATAGAAGAACCTATAACAAGAGCAGGTGATCTGTGGATCTTAGGAAAACACAGGTTAATATGTGGTGACAGCACTAAAACTTCTGATGTTGAAAAGCTTATGAATGGAAAGAAAGCTAATCTATGCGTTACCGATCCGCCTTACAACGTTAATTATTCAGCAGGAAAAGAAAATGAAAGAGTTATAAAAAATGACAGCATGGATGATAAGAGTTTTCATGAATTTTTATTGGCTGCTTTTAAAAATATCTATTCGGTATTGGATGATGGAGCAGGAGCTTATATTTTTCACGCTGATACAGAAGGATTGAACTTTAGAAAGGCTTTTAGAGAAGCTGGATTTCATCTTTCAAGTGTATGTGTTTGGGTAAAGCAGTCATTGGTTTTAGGAAGAAGTGATTATCAATTCCAGCATGAGCCTGTACTTTATGGATGGAAACCAACAGGGAAGCATAGATGGTATTCAGATAGAAAACAGACTACTGTATGGAATTTTGATAGGCCGAGCAAAAGTCCGGATCATCCAACAATGAAACCAGTACCATTAATAGCATATCCGATTAAGAATAGCAGCATGACAAACTGTATAGTATTTGAACCTTTTGCAGGAAGTGGTTCTACTTTAATTGCTTGTGAGCAAACGGAAAGAATATGTTATGCTGTAGAACTTGATGAAAAATATTGTGATGTTATTGTAAAAAGATATATAGAAACTGCTGGAG
>DAISLB010000088.1:0-4801 GCA_036820645.1 Clostridium sp. | reverse complement strand
GTCCTTCTGGTGTCTCTATTGGACACATTCTTCCATAATGTGAGTGATGAACATCCCTTACCTCAAAACCAGCTCTTTCTCTTGAAAGCCCGCCTGGTCCTAAAGCAGATAGTCTTCTCTTATGTGTAAGTTCCGACAATGGATTAGTTTGATCCATAAATTGAGAAAGCTGGGAACTTCCAAAAAATTCCTTTATAGACGCAGCTACAGGCCTTATATTTATAAGAGCCTGAGGTGTTATAACTTCCTGATCCTGTATGGTCATTCTTTCCTTAACCACTCTCTCCATTCTTGAGAGACCTATCCTAAATTGGTTTTGCAGTAATTCACCAACGGATCTAAGCCTTCTATTTCCAAGATGGTCTATATCATCAGTATGACCAATTCCATAGGCTAACCCCAATTCATAGCTAATGGTAGCATACATATCATCCCTAACTATATGCTTTGGAATTAATTCATGAATATTCTTTCTTATTTGTTCCTTAACACTTTCCTCGTCACTATAATTATCTAAAATTTTCTTTAAAGTGGGATAATGAACGCTCTCCTTTATATTTAAATCATCTATATTAAAATTAACAAAACTACGTATGTCTACAAAGTTATTACCTATAACTCTTAAAACTATATCTTCAATTTGAATATCTACTACGTTTATTCCGCACTGCTGAATTTCTATTGCCTTTTCTCTATCTATCTTTTCACCTTTTTGGATAAGTATTTCTCCTGTATCTGGATTAACTACATCCTGTGCTACTATCTGATTAGCAATTCTTAGGTGTAATGATAACTTCTTATTAAATTTATATCTTCCAACCTTTGAAAGATCATATCTTTTTGGATCAAAAAATAAAGATTCAATTAGTGACTGGGCACTATCCACTGTAGGAGGTTCTCCCGGTCGCAACCTTTTATATATTTCAAGCAAAGCCTCTTCATGAGTCTTTGTATTATCTTTTTCAATTGTGGCTTTTAGCCTTTCATCCTCTCCAAAGAAATCAGTAATTTCTGCGTCTGTACCATAACCCATGGCTCTAATAAGAATAGTTATCGGTAATTTTCTAGTTTTATCTATTCTAACGTATATTACATTATTAGAGTCAGTTTCATACTCTAGCCAAGCTCCTCTGTTAGGTATTACAGTCGAAGAAAAAAGATTTTTTCCTGTTTTATCAACTGAAAGATCATAATATACACCTGGTGATCTTACAAGTTGGCTAACTATAACTCTCTCTGCGCCATTAATTATAAAGGTTCCTTGCTCCGTCATAAGAGGGAAATCTCCCATAAAAACTTCTTGCTCTTTAACTTCACCAGTTTCTCTGTTAATTAGCCTTACCTTTACTTTTAAAGGTGCTGCGTAAGTGGTATCTCTTTCTTTACACTCTTCTACAGAATATTTGATATTATCCATATCTAACTTATATCCTACAAATTCCAAATTAAGGTTAGCAGTATAATCTTGAATAGGATTAATATCATCAAATACCTCTTGTAATCCCTCCTTCAAAAACCAATTATAGGAATCTAACTGAACCTCAATTAAATTAGGCATGTGGCCTATTTCTTTAAGTCTGGAAAAGCTCATTCTTGTTCTTTTACCAACCCGGACAGGATGTACCATTGATTTTTCACCCCTTGCATAAACTAAAAATAGCCAAAAACATTCATGATGTATTTATATGTACTATACGGATGTTTATGGATTTATTAATTGCCATTATAATAGTATACCCTATTATTTATAATTAATTCAATTTGTGTTAAATAATAAAATATTTACGTTTTCTGCATAACTAATCAATGCAATTTACTATGTTAGCATAATGTCAAAAAATTGTCAACAATAAAATTTGTATATTTGTAATAAAAAACTATAAAAGGGGCACTTTAAATTAAAGTGCCCCTTTTATAAGCCTTCTATTAATTTATTACTTTAATTCTATTTCAGCACCAACTTCTTCAAATTTAGCTTTCATAGCTTCAGCATCTTCTTTACTTACGCCTTCCTTTAAAGTCTTAGGAGCTCCATCTACTAAAGCTTTAGCTTCTTTCAATCCTAATCCTGTTGCCTCTCTAACTGCTTTTATAACTTTTATCTTTTCTCCACCTGCAGCTTTAAGTACTACGTCAAATTCGGTTTTTTCTTCTGCTCCTGCAGCTGCTCCTGGAACTGCAGCTCCTGCTACCGCTACTGGTGCTGCTGCACTTACTCCAAATTCTTCCTCACATGCTTTTACTAATTCGTTTAATTCTAAAACACTCATTTCTTTTATTGCTTGAATGATTTCTTCTTTACTCATTAATGAACACCTCCAAAATTTCTCTTCTTAAAATTATTAAGCTTCTTCTGATTTTTGTTTTTCTGCAATTGCATTTAATGCATATACAAAATTTGATACTGGAGCTTTGAAGCTTCCAAGTAATTTTGCAATAAGTACTTCTCTTGGTGGTACTGTAGCAAGCTCTTTAACTTTATTTTCATCAAAGATTTCGCCTTGAACAACTCCACCCTTTAGTTCTAAAACTTTATGATCTTTTGAGAAATCATTAAGAATTCTCGCTGGTGCAGTTGGATCTTCATATCCAAATGCTATAGATACTGGACCTACAAGGTAATCTTCTAATTGATCAAATCCCAATTCTTTTGCAGCTCTTAAAGTTAATGTATTTTTATAAACTTTATATTCTACACCTGCATCTCTTAATTCTTTTCTAAGTTTAGTATCCTCTTCTACAGTTAGCCCCTGATACTTAGCTAATATTACGCCCTGAGCTTTTTCCATCTTTTCTTTAATTTCTTGAACTTTAGCTTCTTTCAATTCTCTATTCTTTTTCACTGTGTATCCACCTCCTTGCAGTCTAAAACTACAATACATAATAAACACATATAAATTAAAAAGCCTCCCCATAGACACAGAGAGAGACCAACTATACTTTCTATTGGAATCCTTGATAGGTTGGTTACACCGTTATGCTATCGCACCTATTGTCTACGGAATATTTACATATTTAATTTTTAGCATTACATGCGACTAATATTAATCTAAAACTTTTGTTGAATTTATCTTTATTCCTGGTCCCATAGTACTTGATATTACTACAGACCTCAAATATTGACCTTTAGCAGCTGCTGGTTTAGCTTTTACTATAGCTTCCATTAATGCATGGAAATTATCTAATAATTTCTTTGATTCAAAAGATCTCTTTCCTATTAGAACATGAACTATACTAGTTTTATCTACTCTATATTCAACTTTACCAGCCTTAATCTCTTCTATTGCTTTTGCAACATCAAAAGTAACAGTACCAGATTTAGGATTTGGCATTAATCCCTTAGGTCCAAGTACTCTTCCTAATCTTCCTACAACTCCCATCATATCTGGAGTTGCTACAACAACATCAAAATCAAACCAGTTCTCTTTCTGGATCTTATCAACATATTCTTGTGCACCTACATAATCTGCTCCTGCTTCCTGAGCTTCTTTAACTTTATCGCCTTTTGCAAATACAAGCACTTTAACTTTTTTTCCCGTTCCATGAGGAAGAACTACAGCTCCTCTAACTTGTTGATCTGCATGTCTTGGATCTACTCCAAGTTTTACTGCTAATTCTATTGTTTCATCAAACTTTGCTTTTGATGTCTTTAATGCAAGTTCTATAGCTTCTGATGGTTCATATAATGTACCTTTATCAATAAGCTTAACACTTTCTATATACCTTTTTCCCATATCAAAATCCTCCCTTGTGGTTTTAGCGGCTTATACCTCCCACTTATTTTGGTTAACTAGTCTTCCACAGTTATTCCCATACTTCTTGCAGTTCCTGCTATCATCTTCATAGCAGTTTCAACTGATGCAGCATTTAAATCTGGCATTTTTGTTTCAGCAATCTGTCTTACTTGCTCTTTAGTTACCTTAGCAACTTTGGTCTTATTTGGTACACCAGATCCACTTTCTATTCCTGCTGCTTTTTTTAGCAATACTGCTGCTGGAGGAGTCTTTAGTATAAAACTAAAAGATCTATCCTGATATACAGTGATTACTACTGGAATTATAAACCCTGCTTGTTTAGCAGTTTTAGCATTGAATTCCTTACAGAAACCCATAATATTTACACCATGCTGTCCAAGTGCTGGTCCAACTGGTGGTGCTGGACTTGCTTTTCCTGCAGGAAGTTGAAGTTTTATCATTCCTACTACTTTTTTAGCCATAATATACACCTCCTATATGTGGTCATGTATAAATACATCTCCCACTTACTATAAACTTTTGTCTTATGCATTATTCTATTTTTTCTATTTGACTAAAATCAAGTTCAACAGGAGTTTCCCTGCCAAACATGTTAACTAAAGCTTTAATTTTTCTTTTCTCAGTATTTATTTCCTGTATAACAGCTAAGAAGTTCTCCAATGGTCCCGATTTCACCTTTACATTTTCTCCTACAGATATATCTACATTTATTGATTTTTCGCTAATTCCCATGTCCATTACTTCTTCATCTGTAAGTGGCACAGGTTTAGAACCAGGTCCAACAAAGCCTGTAACTCCTCTAGTATTTCTAACTATATACCAAGAATCATCAGTCATTATCATGTGTATTAAAACATACCCTGGAAATACTTTTTTTAATGTTATTTTCTTTTTTCCGTCTTTAATCTCAACTTGCTCTTCCATTGGAACCTGAACATCATCTATCCAATCATAGAGATTCCTATTTTCTATGGTTTTTTCAAGATTAACTTTAACTTTATTTTCATAACCAGAATATGTATGAACTACATACCACTTAGCTTTAT
>DAISLB010000087.1:3554-5471 GCA_036820645.1 Clostridium sp. | reverse complement strand
GTGAACTTAGGCTCCTAGAAGCCACGATGCCTTTAGGCTCGTGGTAGTTCACATAAAAATTTAATTGAAGCAATTATTAATTGGTACAATTATAAAAACAAATATGCTATACAACCAATAAAGAAATAAGTTATCATAGGTGTTTCATAATTGCTTTTCTTTTTGCCAAGTATTAATCCATCAAGCCAAGCTAAAAGACTACTTATAAATATAGGTATTAAACCTTTATCAAACATAAAAAGTGTTACTGCAGGAGCCATTAAAATATCTCCGCCCCCAACCCCTTCGTCATGATTTTTTGTTACTTTTATAAATATTAATGCAGCAATATAGAAGAAAGCTGCAAGCCATATAGAACTAATAATTATTTGTTTAAATGTAGCTCCTTTTAATATAGCTATAGTAAGTGCTAATATATAGTTTACAATACAAGTCCAAGGTTTTACATATCTTGTTTTCCAGTCATAAATACCTGCATAACACATAATAACTAAATATATAATCGTTAATAATTCTATAACTATTTTATATTTATTAATTTTTAATCATCCTTCTTTCTCTTAAATATAACAAATTAATTTTTAACTTTTGCTCTTATCTGTTATTGTTTTTTTAATTACCTCCTTAATAAATATATACATAATCTTTATCTAGCTTATTGTTTATTGTTTTATTTATAATTAAGCAATTTACTGCATTATTGTCAGCTGCAAATTTTTCTACTTGCTCAAGTGAGTATTTGTTATTAATGAAAGAATTTACAATATTGAGCACGTAGTATGATGACGATAAAGGAGCAGATGTAATAGTATTTAATTGATTAGTTGCTAAATCTACAGTATATAAATTTAACATATCATTATCTTTTTTTAATAAATATATATAATTTATAGAATCATTATTGCAGTTCTCTTTTAGTAAATTCTTAAAAATCTGCATCCATGTATCAGTATTTTTTTCTATGGATGTAATTTTATTTACAGAAATAGCATCATTTACAGCAAAATCTATATTATTTTTCCTTTCTACAGTTAAGTTATGAGTAGTTAATATTGTATAAAATATTGCGATAGTTATTGCTATATATACCCCACATATAATTAAACCAACAGATCCCTTCTTATTTATACGCATTGCTATCACTATCCTTACAAAGAATGTTTTGAAATAAGCATACTTTTTCTTATTTCAATATGGCTATCATCATTCGGCTTAGAGATTAAATTTTGAATATTTTGTAACGTGGAGGTTTCTGTTTGTTTAATAATCATTGTTACTTTTGTGGGCTTTGTAGTATCCATATTTCCTATTGCATCTTCATTTATATTGTTAATCATTGTAATAGTAGGTTCAAAAGCTTTAGTATTTTCATTATATTGAGAGAATACATAATTTACCTCATATCCTTTAAGAAATGGTTTGTATTTATCTATTTCTTGTTTGTATTGTTGGTTTAATTCTTCTGTTAAAGTTCCTGTAGCACTTATTTCATTTACACTTTCTTGAGCTATTTGATTTAAATTGTTACGAGCATATATATGTAATGAAGATATAATTAGAGTTAAAAGAAGCAATACTATCATTGGGGTTAGTACTGTAGCTACAATAATTTGTGATACCCCACCTTTTAATTTTTTTTCCCACATAAAAATTTATTTAGTGAAAATAATAGATATCATAATGCTTGTTTTAAGGCATTTAAAATTTCCACTAAATTTTTCACTCCCTTCTTTTTAAAATTCATATATAATAAGATATCTAAAAAAAAAAAATAATATAAAGTAAAAAAATAAGTACTACAGATTAACTGTAGTACTTATCTCTTAAATTACTGTAATTCAACAGGAACAAATTCTGAAGTTATTGCACCATCTTCTGTTATAATTCTTGTACCTGCGTTTTGTCCTTCTTCTTTAA
>DAISLB010000087.1:0-3454 GCA_036820645.1 Clostridium sp. | reverse complement strand
GTTAACTTTACCTCCTATAAAATTTACTATTTAATTAGTATGTTCATATGATACAAAATAAAATTTGAAATTATACAAGTTTTAAAAAAATAAGTACCACAGATTAACTGTAGTACCTACCTTTTAAATTATTTTAATATTCAACAGGAGCAAACTCTGAAGTCATTGCACCATCTTCTGTTATAATTCTTGTACCTGCGTTTTGTCCTTCTTCTTTAATAACATTAGCAGTTGGATGAATTGCACTGTAGAAAACTAAAACAGCTATAATAATTAGAAATACTGCTGTTATTAAGGCTGAAAGACCTCCTTTCATCTTCTTAAATGGTTTCATTAATTTGTTTTGCATGGTTAACTTTACCTCCTATAAAATTTACTATTTAATTAGTATGTTCATATGATACAGGGTAAAGTTTAAAATTATACAAGTTTTTAAAAAATTAATTATTTTTTATTCATGGCTTTATCCATTTCCATTATCTGTTTATTACCTGACTTTATTAAGCCTTTTGTTGGTGTAGCAACATTAATTCTGTAAGAGCCTAGCAAATATACAGATACAATAACAAGGAATATAGTTGTGATAATTATTGAAAGACCGCCTTTTTTTGTTTTTATTTTGTGTTTCATATGCTTTTAAATTCCTCCTTTCAAGAATCTTTTTTTGACTTATAGGCTTATACTGAAATGTATAAAGACGAAAGCACTCCTTCTATTAAAAATTTTAAGTAAGGTTGAGAGTTAATAGTTATTTGGATTAAGGAGCTGCTCCCTTATTGTTTGTGCAACAACACTATGTTTTAAAAATAATCCTATTTTTGTTATGACTTTTACTGGGTATATTGCTAATGCATTAGATGAACTATTTAAACCAGTTAAAGCTTTACAAAGCTGAAGTTCTTCATCTTTAAGTACCTCATATCCATCCCCAACTAATTCAGCTCTATGTTTCTTTACAATGGTCGATATTGCATCAGGATTAACTTCATAATATTGTGCTACTTGTGATGTAGTTGCAAATTCACTGTTGGGCAGTAGTATTAGTTGTTTAACACTCTTATAGATGTCAACCCTATTGGCCATTTGGTTTCGTATTTTTATATTGCTTAATAATTTAACTTCTTTTACAGATATACTCATTTTTATCAATTCTTCCTTTCCCTTTCCCTAACACTTTTATTTCTATATATCATTTTTTTAGAAATAATATAAAAAGAGTAGAGATTAATTTTCTCTACTCCTTCTGATTAATGCTTAAATGTGAAAACTTCTTAAAATAGCAAACTACATTGCACCTGCTGAATTCATTGCTATCATACAGAAATCCACGATAAACTTTATTAGAAAAGTAAAACCTACTGTCATTACTACTAATGCTATACCATCTTTCTTTTCCATTGTATTTTCAAGCTCTAATCTTTTTAATGTTTTTGAGTTTTCATTTTGGTTTTTAATATTTCTTATAGCTTCTGTTTGGTCACTATCTTCTATTTGTTTTAATATACTTATTATTCTTCTAAATTGTTTATTCTGAGCTTTTGTTAGATATAAATTATATGCTTCTTCACTATTTACCATATATGCTATAAAGAATTTTTGCAGCTCATCTTTTAAGTATCTAGAGTTATCTATTAACATTGTTATAATTGAGCTTGTTGGCATAGTTGTAGTAGATAATACTACTGACATAATATTCATTAATTTTGCCGATTCTTCATTTATATGCCGTTCAGATGTTCTAAAATATAAGTATAATACTATTTCCGCAACGAAAAATCCGGATAAAGAAAACAATACATATATTAATATTTTAGGTACGTTATAAATCTGATTTATTTTTAAAATATCATGTTTAGTTATATCTGCTACCTGGTCAATATTTTGAGAACTAATTGATTGAGAATCATTTAGTACTTTTTTAATAGATTTTAGAGAGTATTCATTATCAGTAATATTTTTTAAACCAATTGATTTTTTTACAATATTTACATTTTCTTTTCTAAAAGATGCATTATTATATATAGATGTAGCTGAATATGTGTTTAATGCAGGTGTATTATATATTTGTTCTTTTTTAAAAGCAAAATTTGTAAAAAATATTATTACTACTAAAATAAATATTCCTAATGTAGTTGCAATTTCTATTGCAGTAACGTCTACTACATCTAAACTGCTCATAGATTTAGTTAATTTTTCATTTGTTTTTGTATATTCCTTTGTATCTTCTGCAGGAGCACATTTTTGTGCTAACTTACCTATAAGGGTCTTTTTTATAACAAACTTACCTGCTTTAATTTTGCTATAATAATAATAAAATATTAAAAGTACTAAGCAAAATGCTAGAATAGTTGCAAACTTTGTCATAATTTATATTTAGTAAGAGCTATATTTTCTTACTAAATACTCACTTCCTTTCCGTATCTTTAATATAAACTCTTTCTTATGCATGCTCTAATATATCTATAAAAAAGTAATATATTGCAAAGAATATTAATAAACCATTTACTTTTGTATTATTCATATTAGATATTGGTGTATCAAGAGTAAATACTACCTTTAAGTACTTATCTATTATTATTGTAAATATAGCTAGAATAACTGCACCAATTTTGTATTTAAGTAATCTGCCTTTTTGTTTCTGAGTAAAAGAAATATCTAAGTTTGTTTCTGTTATTAAATTTGTTAAAGCAATATTAAGCGACTGAGGTTTCCCACCATTTTCTATATAAGATAATAATAATTGGCAGAAGGTATCCATATGCTCATCGTTAAATATATCTTTTAGCGTTTTTATTGCAGCAGATTCACCTTTAGCTATATTGTAGTAACTTACTTGGAATGGTTTTGCAATATTACCTTTTAGGTGTTGGCTTGTTTCTTTTAATGCATCATCTATTTTTTTTGTTCTAAAAAACCAATGCTGGAATTCTTCTATAGCTTCTGGAATTTGTCTTTTTACTTTCTCATATTTTGTATTAATAATTGATTTTATAATAGTGTAAGGTAATATCATCATTAATCCAATATCTACAGCTTTTACATACCATAAATTATTTGTACAGCTAATCAAAATAATTGATAGTAATACAGTTACAGCATATAAGATAATACAAATATATGCATAATTTGAAGCTAATTCATCAGATGATGTAAACAAGTTTATTTTTTTAAATAACTTGTCGTGAATATACTTTATAGTATTGTGATTTCCTAATTCATCAAAAATTTTATAATATTCTTTTTGCTTTTTCTCATTTTTATTATTATTTAATATAATAAAAACAGCAATAGCTATAAATAATATAGATATAAGTATTTTGATAGAATTTTTCATGAATTACTTTATCTCCTTTCAATAATGAATTATTGTCTATTTATCTGAAGCTGAATTTTTAATTTTTTATAAAAGCTTAGCCGAAAACCACTATCCCTTTAGGGTAGTGGATGAAGGCTT
>DAISLB010000086.1:0-5587 GCA_036820645.1 Clostridium sp. | reverse complement strand
AACATCATTTTATACTTTACATCCTGCGATATATAGTGTAGAATATAGTTAAAAGCAAATAAATTAGGTTTTAAACCTTGGGGATAAATAAGAGTTCTACCGGTCAAAGTTTGAGCTCTTATTTATTTTTTGGATTTCTTATTTCTTTAGAATAAATTCACAGTCATAATAACTGGCTAAAATTCCCCTTGATTTATCATAATTTTCTAATTATTTGTTTATTATATCATTTTTAATTTTACTTCAAAAATTGTCAAATTGCAAGTAAGTATTTACCAAAGGATGTTCCTTCTGTTACATTAATAGTTAGCTGTATATTTTATATATGATATCCTTTGAAAGCTTATTGTTGGTTATTCTATTTGACTTATTTGAATTGCTTTTAGACAAAATAAAAACCCCTCTTTCTTAAATCCAAAAGCTAGAAGGGTTAAAACCAATATTATAAAGATATTTTGCATTTAATTTTCTTTTACACTTTACATTTAACTATTTATAGTGTAGAATAAAGATAAATGTAAATAAATTAGGTTTTAAACCTTGATAAATAAGAGTTCAAACTTGACTGGTAGGAGCTCTTATTTATTTTTTTGGACTTTGTATTTTCTTATCCTAAACTCACAATCACAAGGACTAATTAAAATTTTCCTTAACTTATCATAACTTTCTAATTATTTATCCGTCATATTACCCCTAATTTTACTTCAAAAATTGCCAAATTGCAAGTGCATATTTACAGGGGCTTTAATGCTTTAATCTACAAGCAAAAATTTTTAAAAAAGATTTTATAAAAATTAAGCAACTACTATAGATATATATAGTAGCTATTTTAGTGCGTATTTTTTTTGCGTTATAAAAAAGGAGGCGATATATTGAGCAATAAAAAAGTACCTAATTTCAAAGATTTAACTAATGACAAATTAAACTATAAAAAAAGTTTAGTAAGTGCATGTGTAGCTGCAGCACTAGTAGTTAGCACAGTTAATTTAAATGCTAATACAAATAAAGCATATATGATTAGTGCAAAGAATAAAACTATTGGATATTTAAAAACGCCAGATGAATATGAACAATTAGTAGACATTATAGGGGCAACAGATAATATTGATACTACTCAACTTATAACAGCTAAAAAGGTTAGAGATAAAGATGCAAAAATCTCAAGCCCAGAGGAGCTTGAAAAAATTGCAAGAAAAGAACTACACTTAAAAGTGCCAGGAGTTATAGTTTCAGCTAACGGGAGAGAATTATTTAATACAGCAAATAAAAAGGATGCGGATAAAGTTTTAGAAGATGTTAAAAAATATTATTTAAGCAATATTGGATATAAGGATATAAATATAAAATCTACAAAAATAAAAGAAAATATAAGTATGTCTACTAATATGATTGAACCTGAAAAAATAATAACTGCAGAAGATGCTTATAACATGATTATAAAAGGAAAAGAAACCGAAAAAACATATGAAATCCAAAAGGGAGATACCCCTTGGGACATAGCAATTAAAAACAATACTACTATTGAAAACATACAGTCTATCAATAATGCTGAGGATATAAATAAATTTCAAATTGGGCAAAAGATTAAACTCCCTGCAAAAGAGCCGTATTTAAATATTGAGACTGTAGCTGAAGTTAAGACTCAAGAAACAGTACCGTATAATACAGAAAAAGTTGCAGATAACAGTATTAATAAGGGAATATCAAAGGTTAAGCAAAAAGGGACAGAAGGCCTTGCAGATGTGAAAAAAACATTTACTTTTGTAAATGGTAATGCAGTTTCTGAGCAGGTTTTGAATAAAACAGTAGTAAAGCAGCCTGTTAAACAAATTGTTGCTGTAGGTAATAAGAAAAAGTCTTATAATTCATATGCATCAGGTTCATCTTATAAAGTGGCTTCTTCAGGAAGATTTATTCAACCATCAAGAGGATATTATAGCTCATACTTTGGCAATAGAGGAAATGAATATCATACAGGTCTTGATATTGCTGGTTCAACTGGTTCACCAATAGTTGCAGCAGAAAATGGAGTGGTTTCATTTGCAGGATGGAATGGCAACTATGGTAATTGCGTTATAATCTCTCATGGTGGCGGTTATCAAACCCTCTATGGGCACTCAAGTAAAATTTATGTACATAAGGGACAAAGAGTTTCAAGAGGAGATAAAATAGCAGCTGTTGGAAGTACAGGAAGGTCAACTGGCCCTCATTGTCATTTTGAAGTTAGACTAAATGGGGTACCGCAAAATCCATTAAAATATATGAGATAATTAAAAGGCCTATCTACAATAAATTTTGTTTATTATAGGTAGACCTTTTAAAATTATTAAACTTTTGGCTAAGCTATTACAATAAATATTTCTACTTGCAAAAATATTTATCAATTTCTGCTAATTTATCATCAACATCAAAATCTGCATCTTCCTGAGAAAACCTATAATTGTCCCCTTGGTATGTTGTGATATATAAAACTTTATATGTTATATTTTCTTTTTTCTCCTCAACATGTGTATCTGAACAACCATTTGCAACAGCACTCATTGTAAGGAGTGGATCCCCGTATGTAATGGTTGCACCTATTACTCCAATTATTCCTAAAGGAATAGCAATTGCTCTTTGTGTAGCTTTTTCTGACTTAGTTAAAGGTGTTTTTTTAGTATAAGTTTTTTCTACTGTGATGTGGTCCAATCCATAGTTTTTAATATTGCTTAACTTTATTCGTACGTCGCCAAGGACAATAAACTTTGGCATCTTCTCTTCGATTATCTTTATGTCAACAGCTATCAATCCTTTTGTATTATTATCAGGTATAAATTCAGCTAAGCTTCCAACTGAAATTGGATCCATTGTTTTAACATTGGATATATGGAAAAATCTATCATCCCCATTTTCATCTTTAATAAATCCATATCCTTTTTCAGTAAAGTATTTTATAATTCTTCCTTTCATTTTTCCTCACCCCAATTCTATCTCTTATGCATTATAGCTTTTAAACACCTTATTAATATTTTTGCAGTATATTGCTAATTTGTTTAGCAAAAAGATAATTGCTTTTCCATGTCTGCAACAATTTTTGCACATTCGATATCATCAGAATTATATGCTAAAGCAGCTTTATAGCATAAGAATGCTTTTTTAAATTCATTTAATTTCTCATAGGTATATCCTAAATTAAAAAAACACTGACTTATCTGAATATTATTGTTTAATTGATATTTGCTTTCAAATGCTTCCTTAAAACATTCATTAGCTTTTTCCCAATTTTTAATTTTAATATAACATAACCCTAGATTATATAAATCTTTAGATGTTCCTTTTTTATTTTTTATTTTTTTCGTATAAGCACTTATAGCTGACTCATAATCTCCTTTTAGACAATAGTAAAATGCCTTATTAATCATAGCTATTTCATCTCCTTTTTTCTCTTTCCTTTATTATATTATCATTTATATTTATTATAAATAAATATTACAAAAACAACAAAGTAAACTATTATCCCATCTTTAAATTATTATAATTACAATAGTTATAAAATATGTTTTGTAATAATAATGAAGTAAATATTATATGTATAATTTTCAAGCCTGACTATTATTATACATATAATGCACAAAATTAATATTGTGCATAAAATTATTATTTTTACAGAAGGAGGTAAAAATTAATTATGCAGAATTTTTTAAGTAAAGAAGAAATGCAGTGTAGAGTAGCACAGGCACTATTGTGTGTTTCTGTGTTTAATCTAGGAATGGACATAACACCACCAAAGATGGTAAACGGCAATATAAGCATTTCAAGCTCAGATGTAGCTAAGGCAGAAGAAACAAAAACGTTAAAGATAGGCGATACTGTAAAGCTTAGTGACCTTTGTGTAGGTGATATTTTTAAGGCATCAGGTATCGAATGGATGGTTGTAGCTAAAAACCATGAGGGTTACCCTGCTAACTCGGTTACTGTTATGAGTAAAGATATATTAGAAAATAGGGCATTTAATACCAACGGTTCTAACCATTGGGGTAATTCAAGCCTAAGAAAGTATCTTAATGGAGAGTTTTACAACAAATTAGATCCAAATTTCAGAGCCGAAATACTAGAAACCAATCTAATCAATATTGACTATAGTAGCAAAACTTACTATACTCAAGACAAAATATTTATACCATCTTTTGAAGAGCTAGGACTAAAGAATATAAGTTATGCTAAACCAGTTGGTACAGATTATGGTGCATTTAGAACAAATGAATCAAGGATAGCTAAGCTAAGTGGTAGTAATTCCTATTATTGGGCTAGAGTTCCTTATTATGACAATTCCTACTATGTATGCAATGTAAACGGTGACGGTTCCCACAACTACAACAATGCCTACACTGAGTCGGTAGGTGTCAGGGCGGCTTTAAATCTGAAATCTGATATCCTCCTTGAATATGCAGGAAATGACAGCCTTGTATACAATAAAGATATCAATAAAATCTATAATGCAAATGAAGTAAAAAAATATGGTTCATGGGCTAATGGGTACTATGGATTTGGTACACATAATTTTAGATACTTTGATGCAGCAGGTAAATGGGCATTATTTGGTAATGTTATAGACGAAGATGAAATAGCACAAAAGTATATATTCCCTAATGGTAGAGTAGTAACTATTGATAAGTATGGTATGGTGAATGATTATAAGACATTTGATACTACTCAGCCTGCTACTGTACCTATGGATGGGACATCTATTAAAAATATGTTCTTAGGTTATATTGATGGTATTGGGTTAGTACCTATGATGGAAAAAACTGATGGGTATATCTGGTATATAGATAATGATAATCAGGCAAGGATGCTGCCTATAGAACGCAGCGAGTATAAAGATACTTTAATATACCATAAGGCCAATAACAAGTCAGATAAGTTCTTATTTGTTAAGAATGATGGTAAGTTAAGTTATTTTAATAAGGATAGATTTGAAGTAGAAACTAAAATTAACATGAATGATGTTGAAAAAGTACTACCAGCTACTAATGTTACTGATGATTTATTCCTTATGAAAGATGGTACAATTAAAAACCTTGATGGTACTGCAGTAGATTTTCAAGGTAAGAAATTAGTAAAAATGCTATCCAACAGATACCTAATTATGGATGATAACTTCATATATACTATGCAGGGTATGTCAATAAAAAATACTAATACCTTAGCAACATTATATAACAAAGCAGTTAATGACCTATTATGGCTAAAAAATGGCAAGGTTATGAGAACAGATAATAGTGGCAATATGTCATTCTTAAATGATGTTAATGGCAAACTCGTAAAGGATTTAGTTAAAGTTGATGAAACAGGGACATTTATCCTTATGAAAGATAATACAACCAAGTCATATGGTAGTGTTTCTAATATTGGTGATTTAAAAGCTAAGGGTATTGATTTTAATAATATTGCAGCAATTGTTTCTGATGATACAGGAAATAATAACAAGAAGTTTATTGCGATGAAGGATGGCTGGTTATACAACTTTAGTGGAAATAAAACAGAAATTAGATTAGTTGATGGAGCTATTACTGATTTTACTGGTGGGCATGATTATGTATTTGAT
>DAISLB010000085.1:0-5801 GCA_036820645.1 Clostridium sp. | reverse complement strand
ATAAGCTTAATAATTCAAGGGAAAGCAATGATGAATATGACAGACAGGGGTTACTGCTGCTGAGCTATCCATCAATTGAAAGTTTTACCGCTTCAAACTATATAAAAAATGCATTTAATATAGAGATAGAAAAGGGTATAGATCTAAAAAAATATTTGCATGAAAAAAGCATTAGCTGTTAATGAAATGGATAAGGCAATAAAAAGTATAGGAATCGAAAATTTGGTACAAGAAAAGAAAAAATAAATAATTTTAAGTACATATTTTTAGCTGCTGCACTAAAAATAGCTTTGAATTGGTTTTAGTAAAACTATTAAAGAAAAGTTGAAGATATAGTTTTATTTTCAATAAATGCAAGCACATTTCCAAAACGTAGAACATATTATAAGTGTGTAAGACTATGAAGGAAAGGAACAATATGTATAATAATTATAAAAAGTATCCATGCTGTGATTGCATTAATACACAAATGTCTAATACCTATAATGTTTATCCATGTCCTTTGTATAATCCGGATTATTTGAGACAGTTTAATGATCCGTATATTCCTTTTAATGATGTTAATGATGATTCAAGATATGATTCTTCACAATTATCAAGGAGTAACGGCTCAATTGAATTGAAGGATTATGGACCACAACCTTTTGTAGTTAACATTAATAAAGCTACTAAGCAAAACAATACTTTTCTTACTGTTTTGTGGACAGGAAAACACCTGCAAGTTACATTAATGAGTATTAAGGTTCATGATGATATTGGTTTAGAAGTTCATCCAAATATTGACCAGTTCATACGTATTGAAGAAGGCCAGGGACTTGTTAAAATGGGAAAGAGTAAATACAAGTTGGATTATCAAAAAAAAGTGTATGATGATTTTGCGATAATGATACCTGCTGGTACATGGCACAATCTTATTAATACAGGTGATAAACCACTTAAAGTATATTCTATTTATGCTCCTCCTCAACATCCACGCAATACAGTTCATGTGACTAAGCCAAATGTATAAGCTAGTAAAGAGGACTAGTATTAGCTACGTAAATTTGAAATACCAACTAAAAAAGTAAACAATTATTTTAACACCGTAAAAATCTACTGTAAAAATGCATCCGTCATTTAAAGTGCTTATTCTGCGTTATTTATGCATGACTTTCATATTTAGCACAATTCACTGTCCGTAAGTCAGGGGGTAAGTCTATCTTCTAGAGCAGGATTATTTTTTATATGTTTCTTATCAAAATTGACCATTTTAACAAGTTAACTTCCATATAAGGGATAATATAATTTAATTATAAATATTTTACATGGACTTTTGCTATTTAAAATGTTAATATATAAAATTATATAAAGCACTAAAAAGCGGATGGGAAGTGTTATTTTGAAATTTGAGGAATTAAATAAAAAAGAGCAAGACAGTAGGATTTCATATTTAGAAATACAAATTGAGGAAGCAGCAGAAAGTGATAACATTAAAGACTTTAAATTTCCTACTTATGAAGAGTATGCATCTTTTTTTAATAAGCTAGATGGAGATTATCACGTAGAAAACAACATTGTTTATTCTGCTGGAGATTATAAACCTTTTGGGATTAAATTCCAAGATGGTAAAACAATCATTGAAGTTATGGGGTAGAGATGGATTAAATGTATAACTTGCTTAATCTCCGTTTAGTAAAGTTGGAAAATGATTGATAATTTTAAATTAATGGCATACACTATAAGTAGCCAGCAATATAATTCCAGATTAAGGTGTGTTCTTCAAAGACACATCTTATTTATTTTTAGGAGTGAAATTATGTTAAGCAAAAATGATTTAGGCAGGAACAATTCTGATGGAGCACCTATTCGGGCAATTGCTATTTTAGATGATTAGATGATAAGCTATTGTAATATCAAAGTAGGATTAAATAGATGAATGTGTTTAATTGATACATCTATTTTATTATTAATTCTTAATATTGCTCTAGTAACACTTGTTAATAAATATATAACATTTATTACATTAAATGTTAATAAATAAATAGTAAGATACTGTTTAAAGGGGTGATATTATGAATAAAGATATTAAAGTAAAATTAATATTGTTAGTATCTATGCTGACGATAAGCAGCTTTATTTTTGTTGGATGTGGTACATCGAAAACTAAAAGTACAAGTGCTGAAAACAACAAAAATACAAATCAAAATACTCTTGAAAAGGGTAAAAATAAAAGTACTGCCCAAGATGTTTCTACGAAAAGTAAAAATGAAAGTACTGTCCAAAATGTTTCCACAAAAAGTAAAGATTTAAATAGTACGCAAGCACAATCTAATTATTCTTTATCTGATTTTAAAGTCAGATTAAATAGTTTAGTAGCAAAGAAAACTATAACGACTTCTCAAGAATCAGTATTATTAAATTTATTTAATAAAAAAGAAATAACACCAACTAATTTTGAAGCACAATTAAATAGTTTAGTAGCAAAGAAAACTATAACGACCTCTCAAGAATCAATAATATTACATACATTTAAATCAAATTCAACGTCAAAAGTAATAGCAACTAAAAAAGGAACACCTAATGTTAATGGAGTAAAACAAAATAGTAGAAAAGCAATGTAAGTAATATTAATTTATTTTATATTTGATTTTTAAATCAATAATTCAAAACAAAATGAATAGAAGTTGGTAACAATATGGACATGCTAAACTAATTGGAGGCACTACAGCTGTTACTGTTGAAACGAAACCTGGCAGCAAGTTATTGCAAAAATATAGTATATGATGAAATAAATATAAAGATAAATATTGAAAATGATGCATCTATAGGGTATAAGTCATTAAAAAATAATAACCGCAGGAAAAATAATTAGGTTCAATTTGAACTAATTATTTTCTTACGGTTTTTTATTTTAAATAAAAATGTATATGTTTTTATTGACAAAATATGAAATGATTGATTATAATATTTAATTGTAAACCTAATTTAATAATTAGGTTTACAATTAAGAAAGGAGGTAGCATTTAGTGAAAACAAGAGATATGATAATGGTATCAATTTTTGCAGCATTGACGGCTGTAGGTGCTTTTATAAGAATACCTATACCATTTGTGCCTTTTACATTGCAATGGTTGTTTTGCGCATTGAGTGGAATTATACTTGGCGCTAGATTAGGGGCACTATCGCAAATTTTATATGTAGGTATGGGTCTTATAGGAATTCCAATTTTTACAGAAGGAGGAGGACTATCTTACATATTCAAACCAACTTTTGGATATTTAATAGGATTTATAGTGGCTTCTTATGTAATTGGAAAATTATCATCCAAAATTAAAGATATTACTTTTACAAAATCACTGCTATGTGTTTTAAGTGGATTGTTCTTTGTCTATTTCTTTGGGGTATTACATTTATATTTAATTTACAATTTATATATGGGTGATAGCAAAACCATTGGATGGGTAATATTTTATGGATTTATTATATGTGTAGGTGGTGATCTTATAATAAGCATATCTGTTGCATTTTTGTCTTTAAAGTTAAAGGTTTTAAAAAGAGTTTACGATTAAATTTAACAAATTGGAGGGTTTTAATAAATGACTAAAGGTATATATGTAGTAGGAACTGATACGGAAATTGGGAAGACGCTAGTTACAGGGGCTTTAGTTTATAATTTACGTAAAAATGGATATAAAACAGTTTATTTCAAAGCTGCATTAAGCGGTGCTGAATCAGTAAATGGAACAGTAATTCCAGGAGATACTGAATTTGTATGCTCAATTGCAAACATTGGCGAAGAATATGAAGATCTAACACCATACATTTATAAAACAGCAGTTTCTCCTTATCTAGCTTCAAAACTTGAAAATAACCCTATAGATATAAAGGTAATCAATGATAAATTTAATGATTTAAAGAAAAAGTATGATTATATCATATGTGAAGGAAGTGGGGGAGTAACCTGTCCTATTGCTGACGTAAATAATGAAATATACACTTTAGATAATTTGATAAAGGACATGAATATGGATGTTATATTAGTTGCCAGAGCAGGATTAGGTACTATAAACCATACACTTTTAACAGTTGATTATCTAAAAAATAGAGGTATTGCCATAAGGGGAATTATAATAAATGGTTACGAAGACAATAAACTTTGTAATGATAATATAAAAATGATAAAAAGTATGACAAGCATTCCTATACTTGGAATTATGCCTTTAATAAATAAAGAATCTGATAAATTTTTGGAAGATGTAAAAAATGTATCTGAAAAAATATTTGAACCAAAAAAAATAATTGATTGTATGAAAGAAATATAAAAATTTTATATGGCGGTGAGAGATATGGAAGAACTTGAAAAAAAAGATTTAAAATATATATGGCACCCATGTACTCAAATGAAAGATTGTGAAAAATTACCTCCAATTATAATAGAAAGAGGTAAAGGATGTTATTTATATGATATACATGGTAAGTCTTACTTAGATTGCATAAGTTCATGGTGGACAAATATATTTGGACATAGTAATACTAGAATTAATAAAGCAATTGAAAAACAATTAAGTGAGATTGAACATGTGATTTTTGCACATCTGTCTAATAAAACTGCTGTTGAACTTTCAGAAAAACTTGTTAAAATTACTCCAGAAAGATTGTCAAAAGTATTTTTTTCAGATAATGGATCATCAGCAGTAGAGATAGCATTAAAGATGAGTTTTCAATACTATCAACAAATTGGAAAAACTAAAAAAATTAGATTTGCAGCTATAACTGGTGCTTATCATGGAGAGACAATAGGTGCTTTATCTGTTGGTGATTTGGATCTTTACAGCAAAATATATAAACCTCTTCTCATAGACACACTTAGAATTGAAGGTCCAGATTGTTATAGGTGTAAATATGGAAAAGAAAGATGCAGCTGTAATGCGGAGTGTTTTGAAGAGATGGAAAAATCACTTGCTATCCATCATGATGAACTTTGTGCTGTAATTATAGAACCTATGGTTCAAGGTGCAGCAGGTATGAAAATGTATTCTCCTGTTTATTTAAAAAAACTTAGAAAGATATGTGACTACTATGATATTATTTTAATTGCAGATGAAATAGCTGTGGGTTTTGGAAGAACTGGAAAAATGTTTGCATGTAATCATGCAGATATAAGTCCTGATATAATGTGCTTATCTAAAGGCATTAGTGCGGGATACATGCCTATGTCTGCAGTTTTAACTACAGAAAAAATATATAATGCTTTTTATGATGATTATGTCAAATTAAAAACCTTTGTACACAGTCATACATATGCAGGAAATGCTATGGCTTGTGCTGCTGCTTGTGAAAGTCTTAATATATTTAAGGACGAAAATATAATTGAAAGAAATGCTGAAAAATCTAAATTGATTAAGGATTTAACAGTTAAAAAGGCAAAAGATATTGATTTTGTTGGAGATGTTCGTAATTTAGGGATGATAACGGCAATAGAACTAGTTAAAGATAAAAAAACTAAGGAAAGCTTTGATTGGAAAGATAGAGTAGGTTACGGAATATACAAAATAGCTTTAGAAAAAGGATTACTTTTGAGGCCAGTAGGAGATACTTTGTATTTTATGCCTCCATATGTTATAGAAGAAAATGATATAGGATTCATGGTAGATAAATGTTTTGAAAGTATTAATGAATATTTTGGATTATGTAATAAATAGGTAAAAATTCATATATTATTTTGAAAATTTTTTATCCGATGACTACCCGCTCTAATACTCCCACGTACTCTGTGAAAGCGACTATCACCAAATCAAAGATTTGGGATATCTGCTTTTCTC
>DAISLB010000084.1:0-5864 GCA_036820645.1 Clostridium sp. | reverse complement strand
TTCACTATCAGTCATATGAAATTTCCCCCTATGCACTTTAAAAATAGGCAAATTTAATCTTTTATTTATAAGTATAATATTATCATTTTTAAAAAACGTCAACAGATTTACCCTTCTTGCATAATTGATATATACTATGACTACTATATTTATTGTAAAATTATAATGTAAAATGGGAATATGGAAGTAATTAACTCGAAAGAATATAGTTGCTTATATGCAAATTAAATTACATAATTATTATTAGTTAACTAAAAGAATTAAATAACAATATTGGGTATAGAGCCCATCAAGGGGTGCAGCAGCCGTTAAGATATTTACGGATGGCAGCCATCAGATAAAATTATTAGAAAAATCAGAAATCTTTAAAGGACAAAAGTAATAAAGGATGTTTAATATGGAAAAGGAATATTGTTCAATTTTAAAAACACTTTCTCAGCTGCACATTGTTCCATATTATAGGTGGAATAATGCAGCAAAAGGCTTAATAGGTTCTTTGCTTGAAGATATACCATTTTTTACAACTAAAAGTGGTAATATATTTATTGGTGAAAGTTCGCAGGAAAAAATAAAGAATGGGAGAATATGTCTTCAAGCTCATTTGGATCATCCTGGAGGGAATCTTTATTTTAGTGAAAATAAAGATTATATGTATATGCGCTTTTATGGACAAAAAAATTCTAAATTCTTAGTGGGAAGAAAATTTGGAACTTTCTTGCCAGGCAGATACGAAAAAATAAGTTCTTTGGAAGTAGAACATTGTTATGAAAATGGAAAAGATGATATTACAATGTTTTTTAAGGCCGATGATAATTTGCTAAACTTATATAAATCAGGGCAGCTAATAGTTCACTTTGATTCTGAATTGGAAATAAACAATGGTGTATTAAAGAATTGGAATTTAGATGACCTATTAAATGCTGCAGCTATTATATATTTATTTAAATATGAAGAATTTAAGGGAAAGTATTATGGACTTTTAACCATAAATGAAGAAGTAGGGAATTCTGGACTATTTGAATTTTTAAATATCATTTATGATAAACAGTTATATTTTATATGCATGGATGTTGTTAATTATGAAATAAAAACAACATATGATTTTGGTATACGAACTAAACAGGACAATGTTGAACTTGATAGATTTATACCAGACAATTTAAAAAATTGGATTGATAAAGCATATTTAAATGAAATACCTATAGGCAGATGCGAAGGGGTAACCTTGATTGAAGAGAATAGGCAAAGCATAAGTATGTTTATAAAAATAAAGAACTTTCATAACGGAATTCCTTTTAAAAAATTTGTACCTGAAAAAATACAAATTTCAACGGTACAAGAGTACCTAAAATTTATTAAGGATGTTGTTAAAAGATTAAACAGCTGTATTGATTTTAAGACTGAAACATTAATACCTAAAGCTGATGACAAACTTTTAAATATAAATATAGAAGATCATTCTGAATATATGAAAGATATTATATTGAGTTGTGATGACTATGCAGATTATTTGACTAAAGGGCTGCCAAAGTTGCGGGATATATTTTTAAAATATAACATGCGTATTCCTAATATAAATTCTGACAATTATTATAAATATAAAGAGCTATTGAATAATAAGGAAAGGATAGTAATAGATAAGGATGAAGTTGAAGAAATAGGAGAGTTTTTAATAAGCAAGGTTGAGAGAATATTCAGAATTAGTAGATCTGCTTTGCTTAATGGCTGTTGTAACATTGAAATAGTACAAATAATAATGGGCAATTTTAATGCCTGCAACTATTTTTCTTCAAAACGTATATTAATGTTTTCTTGCGACAGGATACAAAGTAGTGATTTGTTAAAATTAATTACTCATGAATTAACTCATTACATTACCTTTAATATTTGGCGTGGTTTAAATGCACCTAGAGAATTAAAAACTTATTATGATGAAGGACTTGCTATTTATTTAACTGCAAAAAAACTTGATATTGAACTTTATGAAAGCTTAGGGCTAAAGGAGCAGGATTATTACAGGTATATAAAAATGAAAGATAAAATGGCAAAGTGGTTTGAGGATTATTGTAAAGGGAACTGCTTAAAATTATTTAAAGGTAAGTTTCATCAATATTTTGTTAAAAATGATATACCTCATCCATTTTATGCTAACCAAGGTGACGTTCCACGCTATGGATATTTTTTATCTGCATATGAAACAAAAAAACTAATAGAGGAAGGATTCTACTATGATAGATTATTATGTTAGTAGATATTTGAATATAATACCTCTTACTGACACATATCTCTTATTTAACGGATTTAACGGTTGTATTGATGAGGTCTCAAAACCGTTAGGGGAATACCTAAGCAAAAATAAAGTGGTATCAATATCCCAATATATATCACAAAAGGAAATAGAGTTCTTACTAAAACGAGGACACCTAACTAAGCTTACAGATGAGCAGGAATTAGCTGAATTTAAAAAATACGTGAATATTTTAGATGAGCATGCTTTAAAAAGGTATTCCATGCAAGGCTCGTTAATGCTGCTTTTATCATATGATTGCAATTTAAACTGCTATTATTGCTATCAAAAACCTATAAGAAATAAAAAATCCAATAAGTTAATGACAAAAGAATTTATAGATAATTTATATGATAATTATATACTTAAGCTTTACCCTAATATAAGCAAAGAGGATATAGACATTAGTTTATATGGTGGGGAGCCTCTTTTGAGAAGAAATAGGGAAGTAATAGAAAGGGTATTAAAATATGCTGGCGAGTATTCAAATCATGTGGGGGCTATATCTAACTGCACTGAGGTAGAATATTTTTCCGATATAATAGGACCATTGCCTGGAATGATAAATTTTATTCAGGTGTCCATTGATGGGGATAGGGAAACTCATAATAATAGCAGAATATCCTATGATGGAGTGCCAACCTTTTCATTAATACTAAAAAATATTCACATGATGCTTGATAAAAAAGTTAATTTAAATATAAGGATAAATATCGAAGCAAATAGTATTGAAAAGTTATCTTATTTATATGACATTCTTAAAAAAGAAGAAATTTTAGATCATCCATATGCTTATGTTTATGTACATCCGCTGCATAATCATTTTAAGCAGACAGATGGCCATAATTTTATAACTCATGAGCAAACAGCTAATATAATTGAAAAAATGGATCCACAGGGAATTATTCGTCATCCAATAAAAAGGGAGGCAGATAGTCTTGCATATTTAATGAACATTGAAAAAGGGATAGCTCTTAGCAAAACTAGATTTTGTATGCAGTGCATACCTAATAATTATGTAATTGATCCCTATGGGGATTTATATGGATGCTATGAAGAGGTAGGAAGAGATGAGTTAAAAATAGGTTCCTTAGTGAATGGGGATGTAATTTTTACACCACTTAAAGAGCAGTATCTAAAAAGAAGTTTATTGAATCTTAATAAATGTTTAGGATGCTCTGTTGCACTTGTTTGTGCGGGTGAATGTGGCGTTCAGGCACGAGAAAACAATAAAGATATTTTTAATCCATATTGTAATTATAGAAAAGATGAAATACTTGAGGCAATAAAATATGTATATAAGAAAAATCAAAGTAAAGTATACTCCAATAGCTTTAACTTATTGTTTCCAAATTTATAGTTTAAGGCAAATAAAGTGAGTGATTATATGGATTCAAATGCTAACTTAGAATATATTAACATCTATAAAAATGAATATATTATTGAATACAAAAGTGGAAATTTAATTATTAATAAGACATCCTGTTATAAGGTAAGCAGAGAAGTGGCTTTCCTAATCTCTTATTTGCCAAATGAGGCAAAAAAGGAAACATATATAAGCTGTTTAAGCTCATTAGGTATAAAAGAAAATGAGAATATTTTCAAAAAATTAATTGAATTAGGGGTATTAACACAAAAACAGGAAGTTAATATTATTCATAGGATAAAGATGATAGTGAATAAAATTTTTAACCCGCAGATAACAATATTATCAAGTAAAATGCAGAAAAGATTGTTAGATAAACTTTCAAAGTTAAAATTTATTAAAAATAAAAATATGAACTTAGATTTAATGATAAAAATAGTGATTTCATTTATGCTTTCATTATTTGCATCAGGTTTTTTTGTAAACAATTTATTGAAAACTAAAAATTTGCCTATGGCTTCTTCAAATTTTGATGGCATACTTTTGTTTTTATTTATATTTTTAGGCATTATTGTTCATGAAATGGGTCATTCCTTTATGTGCAATTATTGCGGTATCGGGCTGCGTTCAATTTGCTTTACTGTATTTTTATTTTACCCTGCAATGTTTACAAATGTTTCAGGAATTGAAGAAATGGACTTAAAACAAAGAATATTGATTAATATTTCAGGGCTATGCGCTCAAGGATTATATATGGTGTTTTTAATTATTTTATACTTTAGTACAGGATATTATAATTTTTTAATAGCTGTAAAATTATTGTTCGATATGTTTTATCTTAATTTATATCCCTTTGTAAGAACAGATGGTTATTGGCTTTTTAAAGATATTTTATTTTTTTATAAGAATAGTAAAATAGGGAAGAATTTAAATAATATTTACTATATATTATATTTATTATCCTCAGCATATATTGGATATGAAGGATTTATTATAATTAAATCATTAGTGCTTTATTTTATGAACTTTAAGGCTATAAGATTGAATAGTGTACTATTGATAAATTTATTTTATTTGTATTTAATTACGACATTTATTAAAGCCATAAAAAATAAATTTATGGAATTTCATAAGAACTTTATTAAGGATAATAAACAATATAAAAAATTATGTTAGGAGGTGTAGTATGGGAAATATAGTAAACTCTTATAATTATATTACAGAAGATAACCTCACTTTAGAAAAGCAGGATGACAGATTATTATATTCAATCATAAACTTACAGGGAGCTAAGAATAGTTTCGAAAAATATAAATGTGATAACGTATATGTAAATGTATGTGATAGCGTATGTCCCAATGTATGCATTAAAATTTTTGAAAAAGGCGGCAAGTTCAATGATAACTGTATAGAAATATGCGATTCAATCTGTATGTCAATTTGTGACCCTATATGGTAATAGACATATATGGGTATAAGGAGAAGGAAAGATGAGTAAAAAGTTTGTATTATTTATGACTTGTATAATAATGCTGATATCTATATCAGGATGCAGTAAAGCGGAAGAAAAAAGCTCACTGAATACAAAAGGTACAATTAAGCAAAAAGAAAATACGGGTTATCAAAGGTTTGAAGATATGGGACTTGAGGTTAATGTTAAAGCTGTAGGAGGAAAATATGCAAAAAACATTACCTTGAGTAAAGTTGAAAATTTCCATGATGATAATGAGCCTATTTATGGAGTTTTAAGCTATGGCTTTTTATCCAATGAATCAATTAAAGAATATGAAGATATTGAAAAGCTTACAGAGGACTCTGATGAGAAAAAAGAAAAGCTTCATGAAGTTTTTACAAAAATAAAATCCTTACAGAATGTTACAGTTTTTCGAAAAGATAAGATGCCATCAAAAGATAAGATAGGTGTGTTAACTGAGTGCAAAAACAACTATAAGATAGGAGAGGTGGGTAATTATATTTTCTATTTTTCTTATAATGACTACGATGATTCCGGACTTTCAGAAGAAGGTAAAAAGATATACAAATCACTTTATGGTGATATGAACGATATAAAAAAATCAATAAAAGTATTTAAACCAGTTGAATCAAAGTAAAGAGGTATTTATTAAGCAAACTCCACCTGAGTTTTAGAAGAACTTGATAAGGTGGAGTTTTATATTTGACACAAACTTGAAGATAGATTACATTTATATT
>DAISLB010000083.1:0-5953 GCA_036820645.1 Clostridium sp. | reverse complement strand
ATTCCAGAATTTCTCTGGGACATAAGAGATTATAACTTTTCATGCGTTTGCCCTGGCATATAATAAACAAACTATTGACATTATACTTATTGTGCATTATAATGTATAACACAGTCACAAAAAAATTCCTGCTTTTATAGTTGGAGGAATAAATTAGTATACTTAAGTATATGATTTGTAAATTAGTATTTCTGTAGTATTCTTATTTTTTGTAAGGAAAAAGAAATTTATGTATTGTTGGGGTGTAGCCAAGTGGTAAGGCAGTGGACTTTGACTCCATCATTCGTAGGTTCAAATCCTGCCATCCCAGCCAACGGTTTACTAGCTCAGTTGGTAGAGCACATGACTTTTAATCATGTTGCCCGGGGTTCGATTCCCCGGTAAGCCACCAATTTGATTAAAGTTATAGTTTGTGGTAAAATTGTAACGTAGGAAAATCTTAATATTTATTTTTTATATATGCAGGTGTGGCGGAATTGGCAGACGCACTAGACTTAGGATCTAGCGCCTATGGCGTGGGGGTTCGACTCCCTTCACCTGCACCATTGATTTACAAGAAAGTTCAAGTTTAAGTGATAAGAATATCTTGTAAGTTACACATAGGTATAATAAAAGGATTTTATTACAGGAATTAGACTTATCATCTAATTCCTATTTATTTTATTATCTAAAAAAGTAAATGAAAGGACGATTGTGCGCATGGATGTTACCTGGCAGAGTATAATATTCGAACTTATGTTGTTATTAGTACTCACGGTGATTAATGCATTTTTTTCAGCCATAGAAATGGCTATAGTTGCTTTAAATAAAAACAGAATTAATTATTTAGCAGAAGAGGGGAATAAAAAGGCAAAGAAGATATTGAAATTATCAAAAGAACCAAATAATTTTCTAGCTACTATACAGGTGGGCATAACTCTTGCTGGATTTTTGGCTAGTGCATTTGCAGCTACTACTTTGTCTGAAAAGTTTTCGGTTTTTTTAGCTAAACTTCATGTTCCTTATAGTGACAAATTATCTGTAATTATAATTACAGTGCTATTATCTTATGTTACTCTTGTATTTGGAGAATTATTTCCAAAGAGAATTGCACTTCAGAAATCAGAAGCAATATCAATGGCATTTATAAATCCAACTCTTTTTATAAGTAAGTTGATGTTGCCCTTTGTAAAATTGCTTTCGTGGTCTACTAATGTTCTTTTAAAAATATGTAATATAAGCACAGAAAATATTGAAAATGAAGTATCAGAGGAAGAAATTAGATCCATGATAGAACTTGGACAGGAAAAAGGAGTCTTTAATCAATCTGAAAAGAAAATGATTGATGGAATATTTAAGTTTGATGATAAATTGGCAAAAGAAGTTATGACTCCTAGAACAGAGGTATTTGTTATAGATATAAATGACATAGATTCAGGTACTATTGAAAGTATTATTGAAGAAAAATACTCTAGAATACCTGTTTATAAAGATGATATAGACAATATAATAGGTATATTGTATGTTAAGGATCTGTTTGTGAAGCTTATGAAAACTTCTGCTGACAATATAGATATAGAACCACTACTCAGAACTCCCTATTTTATACCGGAAAATAAAAATATAGATGTACTTTTTAAAGAACTTCAAAGTACTAAAAATCATATGGCAATTTTAATTGATGAATATGGTGGATTTTCTGGGATTGTAACTATAGAAGACTTGATAGAAGAGGTGATGGGAAATATCTTCGATGAATATGATGATAATGACCAATATATAAATAAAATTGATCAGGATACTTATTTAGTAAGTGGATTAGTATCAATAGATGAAGTAAATGAATTTTTAAATTTGGAATTGGAATCAGATAATTCAGATACTATAGGTGGTTTTGTAATAGAACTCTTAGGGAGCATTCCTAAAGAAGGGGAAGAAAATACAGTTGAATATGAAAATATAATTTTTAAAGTGGAAAAAGTAGATGAAAAGAGAATAGAGAGCTTAAAGATATATATTCCAAATGAAAGCCACAGTAATGAAAATTAAATATGTAATTGATGTTTAGTATATAGGTATTTTATGTATCTATTTTAAATATAGGTCTATTTTTCTAAAAAAGGAGATATAAAGATATGGCATTTGACAAGGTATTTTTTAAAAAATTTTTACAGGGTGTCTTTTTAGACACTGTGGCAGTTAAATATTGGGATGGTTCCGAAGAAAAATATGGAGAAGGACACGCAAAATTTAAAGTATGTATAAATAATCCTATTTCTGAAAAAGACATATTGCGAGATCCTTTCCTTACACTAGGAGAGGCATATATGGATGGAGTTCTTGATTTTGAAGGAAACATTAGAGAAGTAATAGAATCAGTATATAAAAATAAAGAAAGTTTTTTAAATAAAGCTGAAGTATTTTCCAAAGCATACAAAATACTTCCAAGTACTTTAAAGAAAAGTAAAAAGGATGTACAGTATCATTATGATCAGGGAAATGATTTCTATAGTTTATGGCTTGATAAAACAATGACCTATTCTTGTGCATATTTTAAGAATGAAAATGATTCCCTTTATCAGGCACAATTGAATAAAGTAGAGTATATATTGAAAAAACTTAATTTAAAAGAGGGACAAACACTTTTGGATATAGGATGTGGATGGGGAGAACTTATCCTCATGGCTGCAAAAAAGTATGGAGTAAAAGCTGTAGGCATAACTTTAAGTAAGGAGCAGTTAAAAAAAGCCAATGAAAGAATAGTGGAAAATAATTTACAGGAACAAGTTGAAGTTAGACTGGCAGACTATAGAGAAATTGCAGATAAAAAAGAAAAGTTTGATAGAATAGTAAGTGTAGGAATGATTGAACATGTAGGAAGAAAAAATTTGCACATTTATATGGAAGATGTAAGAGATATGTTAAATCCAGGAGGAGTCTCACTTCTTCATTGTATTACTGCACAAACAGAAGGAGAAGTGAATGAATGGATAAAGAGATACATATTCCCGGGAGGTTATATACCATCTATAAGGGAGCTAGTCAGTTTAATGGCAGATAATGATCTTCACCTTGTGGATGTAGAAAGTTTGAGATTACATTATTTTAAAACATTAAAATGTTGGGCTGAAAACTTTGAAGGTGCTATAGATGAAGTTAAAAAAATGAAGGATACTAGATTTATAAGAATGTGGAGACTTTACTTAAATGCCTGTGCTGCCTCATTTCATTATGGAGTAATAGATATACACCAGTTTATATTTACAAAAGGACTTAACAACGAACTGCCAATGACAAGAAAATATTTGTATGAAGATTAAAATTATTGTAAAATCAGGGTTGTAGACCCTGATTTTTTTAAATGGTATAATTACTCATTAAAAAATTTAATTTTAAAAAGTGGGGTGATGAAAATAAAATATGATAGAGTAAGAGAAATGCTTTTTAAAGATGATTTTCAAGGAAATAGTCTTGTACTAAGAAGTATGATGAAAAAGGTGAAATGTGGTGGAAAGATTTTTTACAAATAGCAGATGTGCTTATAAGTGAATTTGCACATATATGCAATGTAATTTACGACATTAGAGGATATGAGCCAGTTCCAGAAAAAGTTACGGTTACAACTTATCATAAATCAAAGGGGCTGGAGTGGGACTGTGTATTCTTATTGTATTTAAATAATTATATATATCCCTATAGTATTAAGGGGAAATTTAGATCAGAATACTATTACTTTAAAGATAAATTTAAAAATCCTACAGCTATAGGAAAAGCAGAAGTACAAAAGCTACTTCAAAATGATTTTTACTACAATCCTAGTATAAAGGCTAGGGAAGAAGTGATATGTGAAAAAATACGACTTTTGTATGTGTCTATAACCAGGGCAAAGAAGTACTTAGTACTCATGTCCCACTACGATGAAAACAAAAAAGATTACCCATCTAAGTATTTTGAAATCATAAAAAAGTTTATTTGTGAGAATAGAAATTCTATGAAATAAAATTTAAAAGGTATAAGTGGTGAAAGTTTTGGATATAAGGAAATTAGAATATTTTTATTACAGTCAATGTGTTTGGGTTTGATGGCGAAGCTGAGGATATAACAATGAACTTTTGGCAGCCTCAATATGAAAATAATATTATAACTGTAGAGTACAGCAAAGAGGATCATGTTAAAAATGAAAAGTACTTGAATAAAATAATAAGAAATATAAACTTCTATGATTTTTATAGTGTTAATACCAAACTTTACTCATCTCACTGTAAATTTTGTGAATTTAATTATCTTTGTAATAATAAAAAGGTTCAAGAGACTATTTTGTGAAATTTCTCAATATTGCGTATAAACATAAAAAATCACTTTTTTCATGTATAATGAATCAGGTATATTACGAAAAAGGGGATAAAATTATGGATATAAGTAACTTTGTTGTTTTGAAGGAGCATGATAACGGGGACTTTGAATATGGAATAAAGCTAATACCAAAACGTTCAATGGACAAATTTGTAGATAGCATTTTTATTTCTAATGTGAGCAATATAAAAGGATACAGTGATTATAAAATTTCTTTTCAAAAAAGGTGCGGCTTCAATACTGTACTAAATGATTTTAAAATGGGTGAAAAAGATTTTTTAAATTATATAGAATTTTTAAGTAAATTTAAAAATTCCAGATCTAAAAGTAGAAAGTTTAGAATCCACAATTTTGGAGAAATAGAATTGACTTACTTGAAAGATAATATGATAAAAATATCTTCAGTAAATGGATATAATAAATTATTTTTTACTATATCAAAAGAAGAACTAGCCTATTATATATGGATTTTAAAGAAAGTTCGTAGGGAAAATTTGGACAGTTCTTTTAATCTTCATAAAAATCTTGCTGTGAATCCTATAACTAGCCTGGAGAAGAGAGAATTGTATACTGAAATTTTATATACTTTCATAGATGGAGCTTTGGATAGCAATAATAAAGAGTTGTTTTACTCGCTGTGTAATAAGTTAGAATTAAGCTGCTGGAAAGTTAACGAATAGTTAGCTTCCTGGCAGCTTATTTTAATTTACAATTCACGGTGGACAATTCACAATGAATGAAATTTTTCCTTTAGGAAAAATCATCCTCAATTGTGAACTGTGAACTGTGAATTACCGCCTCACTCTAAAGTGATATTCAGGGGTATTCTCTGTAATTGTTTTGAATTCATAGCCCAATTCCTTGTAGTGCTTTATTATTTTAGAGAGTACCACGCAGGTGTTCTTATTTTGACTGTCACAGTGGGCAAGTAAAAATATTTTATTTGGATTGACGCATTTTCCAGTGCCTTCTTGGTATAATTTATCAACTGATGTATTGTAGTCAATGCCGTCGGACAAAGATAAATTCCAATCATATATCTTATAGCCTGAAGAATGAAGCCTTTCAAGAAGTGAATTGGTTAAGTGACCATTACTTCCTGTGGGAAATCTTATTATTTTAGGGGTAAATCCTACTACTTTTTCAACTTCCATGCCAGTTTTATCCATTTCATCAAGAAAAGAATCAGAATTTGAATATATTTTACTTGATTTATGACTATATGTATGAAGACCTATACTGTTACCTTCATTGAATAATCTTTTTACTATATCTTCTCTTCCTTCAATTTTAGAGCCTATTACAAAAAAAGTGGCCTTTACATTTTCCTCCTTTAGAATATCGAGTATTTTTGGTGTAACCTCTGTACTTGGCCCGTCATCAAAAGTAAGATATATTACTTTATTACAGGGAATCTCCTTTGTGGTGTTTGTCGAAGATGCAGAAACTGTAGAATTTAAGCTTATACATAAAATGTATAATATAGTCAATAAAAAATATTTAAATTTCATTAAAATATCCCTTCTATTCCTAGTTTTTATCCATAATAGTATGTGTCTTTATAAATTTTTTATCCGATGACTACCTGCTCTAATACTCCCACGCACTCTGTGAAAGCGAC
>DAISLB010000082.1:0-6502 GCA_036820645.1 Clostridium sp. | reverse complement strand
TTACAATTCCAGTAAAAATAAAATTTTTACTGGAATTTAGATGCGAAACTTCTGTATTTTTTATAAAAACATTTTATTTATACACCATTTATTGTATAATTAGTTTATACATACTCGGTATAATTGAAAATCAACGTAAATACCGAGTACAGAGGTGAATATTTTGATATTAAGTAAAAAAGATTTAGGATTGCTTATAAAAACGGCAAGGAAATACAAATCCAAGAAAATACAAAGACCCTACACTCAGAAGATGCTGGCAGACGATATACAAAAATCCCAAGGCCATATAGGTGACATAGAGTCCGGAAGAACTTATCCCAGTTTTATGACTTTAAATAAAATAGCTGAAGCATGTGAAGTCCATATGAGTTTCTTTGAATCAGATACAAATAGGACATTCAAAGTACCTTCAGTGCAAAACCTAACCCCCAAAGAAACTGTAAATTTTATGATGCAGCAAAATTCTATAATTGATTTCTGCAGTATTGACATAAAAAAACTAAATGAGCCAGAACAACGCAGTTTAATTGAAGATATTTTAAGTCAATTAAAACTTATAAGTTATAAATATAATAAATAATCCCTTTACTTAAAACCGTTCACCAAGAGTTCCTTCACATCTTCCCCTAAAAGTTGTGCGATTTTTTTCATCAGATCTCTTACTTGGTTCAACTTCGCCTTTTTCTATTTTGCCTAAATACTGAGGTGTTATACCGAGCTGTTTTGAAAGTATTCCCTGCTTTATAACCTTTTCAACCCTTTTAGCTTTTAATTTGTACAACATATAGTCATCCGTTACCTTTTTTAATGATAATATATTTTTATAAATTTAATGATTTTATGATATACTATGTTCATAGGGGGGTATAAAATGGAATTTAAAGATAGACTTAAACAGCTTCGTGAATCTAAAGGTTTAATTCAGAAAGAGCTTGCAGATGAATTAAATAAACTCAATACGGACTTAAGTAGTAATTCTAAAATATATACACAAACTATATCTTACTGGGAGAACGGCAGAGATCCTTCAATTGGAATGCTTATAAAAATAGCACAATATTTTGATGTTCCAACGGATTATCTGCTTGGTAAAACTGACTCTGTAAGTATATATGAAATTAACTTTGAATATTTTTCTAAATATCTTTCAAAACAAAACATTGAAAAGCTTATAAAAAATTACCCTGACAATATGAAAAAGGCAGTGTATTTTTTGCTTTCAAATTATACTTCTAACATTTTCATGAATTTTGATAATGAAAAAAAGCAGTATGAAATAAATTTGGATTTTCTGTATCTCATAGCTAAAGCTGTAGATATACTGAAATGTTTTTATGATGAAATGGAAAATAAAGTTTTATGCTATAACACAGAAAGTTCCCTTCAGGATATTAAATACATAGATTCTATATACAGGGATGCACTTAAATATATAAACAAACTTAAATCTCTTACAAAAATAGGGCTTGATTCAATAATAGATAAACTTGAAGATCTCGTTTTGTTCTGTGATGAACCATCTAAGGTAAAACTTAAAGATGAAATTTTAGAGTATACAAGTACAAATGATCTTAATAAAAACTATTTTTCAAAACACTTAAAGAAAGCTTTCATAGATTTAGTTGATGATGTACTAGATGCATCAAAATACACAGGCGACAGCCGCAAATAATTCTCTACTACATGTGGAAGGAAGGTATTAATATGCCCTCTAAAAAAGCAAATGGTGAAGTCGTTGCCCTTAAATGGTTCGATATAGACTTAAAAAATCGTGAACTTAAAGTTCAAAGCACATTTAAAAGGGTTGACCTTATAAATAATAAGTCCTCTTCTCATAAAACTGCAGTAATAGAACAGCAGCCTAAAACTATAAATAGTATCAGAACTGTAAATATACCATCAAGTGTTGTGGAAGAATTAAAGTGACATAAAACAAGGCAACTTGAAGAAAAATTAAAAGCTGGTGAAATCTATAAGGATAATGATCTGGTATTTCCTAATGAGGTTGATGAACCCACAGACTCAAGAAATTTAACCAGAAGTTATGCCCGGGCATTAAAGACGGCTAATATAACTTATAAAAATTTCCATGCTATGAAACATACTTTTGCTACTAGGTTGTTTGAAAGAGATGTGCCGCTAAAGTCAGTCCAAAAACTTCTTGACCACAGCAGTATTAAAATTACAAGTGATATTTATATTCACGTTTTACCTGATGAAAAAATAAAGGCAGTAGATAAAGTAGATAAGTTAAATGATTTGTTCGTCCTATAAATTCATAGGGCGTCTTTTTATTTATGTTTATAAAAACTTTGGGGACAATATGGAGGGAAATATATTCTTATATAATTCTAATAACATCAGTTCTTTTCGTCAATAATTAAAAATATCTACACTTTATAAGTGTACATGTAGCATGATCAAATTTAGATATGAAAATTCTGTAACATATATATTTTAATTGGCATAATAATATAATAAAATATTTTATGGAGATATAATTATGTACGACTATTACTATAAGAAATGTCCTTATTTTTTAGATCATTACAATTTACAACGGCAACAAAATTGTATGACAACGAATACAATGTATGACCTAGTTTGGGCTGCAGCACCTAATGAACAGTTACTAATTACGTTTAAGAAATCAACTGGCCGTAAACCGGATAAATTCTATTTTCTTTCTTCAGCAGGAACCCGAAACAGTTTTGTAATGCACGTTAGAAGGGTAAAAGATGGTGTAAATTTTGATTTTCCTAGTAACATATTATGTTCAATTTCGTATATTTAAATTGCTAGAATCTTAACCACCTCATAATATGTATTACAAATATTTCATGGAGGAAACTTATATGTATGATATGTATAATTATTATTGTAGACAGTGCCCCTATTTTTTAAATTCTAAGTTCAGACAAATGACCATAGATCAAGCACGAACATATGTTAGACGTTATATTTTGAGTGGGAAAACGAATCCGACAACTCGAGCATTCGAAATGACAATGCGAACACTCAATAATAACATGCTCGATCAACTTGCCGCGTATTGTGATCTTCTAATTCGGAATTTTAAACACACAATTGGTCCTAACGCACCTGGAATTCCTATAGCTACCGATGCTAAAAGAATAATACTTTCGTCAAAAAAAAGCAGTACTATATAGGTGGATAGCCACATACCCATCAAGCTAAGCACAAGCTAAAGTTAAAACCTTTGGTCTTATATTAATTTGATTAAAAACTTTTTTATCATTTTTTGTACTAATGAGAGGATTTTTTATACTTTCATTTTTAGCTTGATGGACATGTGCTCATATTCCAAATTAATCATATAAGAAAAAATGTAGCTAAAGCTCTAAATTGGAGTAAAATAAAAAACACTAGAATGTAGTGTTCTCAATGTCTTTTGGTGTACCCAAAGAGATTCCAACTCCCGGCCTCTGAATTCGAATTTTAGATTTTATAACTTTTTAGTGTTTTTTAGATTCCTTTAATTTCAGTGGTTAACGTATTATTACATATTATTTAAGAGTAATATTTCTCCTTTCCCAAGTTTTCAGTAATCAAAGTATATGATATAATTTAAATTCGTAATCCACCCTCTTATTACTAATATTATACCACAAGTATATAAATATTATAATGTAGATATTTTAATTTTCTCTGCCAATAATTTAATATTATTTTCAATTCTGTCAATGACTTCATTAAAAACTTCATCACCTTTTCCAGTTGGATCTTCTAGTCCCCAGTCTTCCACATACTTTGCTGGAATGAATGGACATACAGCATCGCATCCCATTTTAATCACAATATCTACGTTTAAAAAGCAATGCACAATTTACAATCGTAATCATGACTGGTACTTCAATAAGTGGTCCTATTACTGCTGTAAAAGCAACATCTGATAAAATACCAAAAATAGCTACAGCAACTACAAGTTCAAAATTATTACTACCTGCCGTAAATGCTATGGTTACCGTTTGATCATATTTAAATCCTAATCGGTAGGCCACATAAAAACTGCAGAAGAACATAATTACAATTGTATAAAGCAGTGCTATCAATGCTAAAAGAGAAATTTTGGGAATAAACACCCTCCTAAGACCCCAACAGCCATTGCGATAAATATCCATAGTGTTAAAAATTTATCTAAAGATGATAGTTTATCTCTATGTTCAATACTCATACAATCCTTCCTTCAATTTTATTTAACAGCACCCATTGCTATTATCACCTGAGCAGTCACATGTAGGCTCAGTCCCCAAAAGCCATCCCTTTATAACAGCATAAGCACATCCAACACCTGACTTTACTTCAATTGCATTAAATGCACAGTTTTTTGCACACGCTCCACATTCCATGCAGCCATCCTTATTAATAAGTTCAACCTTTCCCTCATTTAAATTAAATACTTTATGTGGGCAGACCTCAATACATCTTCCACAACCAACACATTTATCTGAATAAAACTTAAGTGTACAGACATTTTTCAAATATTTATTCTTCATAGCACCCTCCTTAAATATGAATAAAACTGTTTGTTAAAAGCAGCACTACGCCAAATCCTATTGAAATAGCAATTGCAGGAACTGCTATTTTCATCTCCTTTATTACACCTGAAAAAGATGTATAAGTAGATGATCCAGTAAAATTCATAGCATAATATGCCGCTATAGATGGTAAAATCAATAAATAAGCTACAGTTTTTAACAAGCCATATTCCGGCATTGCAGGCCATCCATTAAGTATATTTACAGTAACTGCCCATATTAGACCCAAAATCCAACCTTTTGCAGCAAATGCTCTTACTGGAATCCATGTCAACAATATAGGAGTTAAAACACACCCCACCAGCAATGCACCTATAAATGCATAAAAGTCAACTACTCCAAAAGGATTTACCGCAAATAAATTTATAAGAAACATTATTCCAAAAACTAACATTGCAATTTTAAAAGTACTTATAAATTCAACGGGTGTCAGAACTACTCTGTCAACTATATTAAACCTTATTTCACGCATTTCTTCTGTAGCTCTCATTCCCGCTTTTAAAAACTCATTTATATCTTCAGCTCTCACAGGACCGTATACCACTTTAAAACCAGACTTCTTTGTAACATCGTAAGCATTTATTCCAGGTGCTCCAAGCTGAGGAAGTATTAAAGTCTTGTGTGATACAATTTGGAAGAGCTTTACTTTTAAAATTCTGTTCAAAAGCTCCTTAGTTCCAAATGTGCCTTTACCTGCCGCGCACCATACGTTTACCCCTTTTGTATCAAGCACCATTATCCATACATTAAGTCCACCCAACTCTTTCCTCAAAGCATCAAAGGTCAGCTTATAGTTTGCTGTTACCAAAACAGGAGAATTATTATTAGGTGTTCCTACTGCATAGATTCCAGGATTGATTTTATAATTCATCCTATTTACTCCAAAACGCACTTTGCATGTTCCCCACATATCAGCAAGCGTCAATTTAGTAGCAATCTTTGGTACCATACCTGCAGGGGTGCTTATTTCCCCAATTATCCATTTCTGATCTATATCATATTTAGTAATTGGCTTATTAGTTTTGCTTCCACAATAACATGAACTTATGGTTGACTCACATTCAGTAAAAGTAGAATTACCGGTAACTTTTGGCTTTATTCTTACTATTTTTACTTTTGCATTTTTCTGAAGTTTGTTTCCAGAATTGCATCCATTGTTATTATCCAATTTACTAACCTCCTAAATATCCAACTTTTTATAAAGTTCATTTGCATTCAGAACTATTTGAGCATCTCCCCATACACTTACAGATACAATCACTCGTATCCTCACTAATATCCTTAATAAACTTCTCAAATGTCCTAAATTTCAACACATTAATAGAGTATTTCATCCACGAACCATCTTTTCTGGCATTAACAATCTCACAATCAGTTAAAATCTTCATGTGATACGAAAGTGTTGGCTGCGTTATATTAAAATACTCTAAGATATCACAAGCACACATTTCACCACAGGAAAGCATATCAACTATTTTCAACCTAGTTTCATCAGCAAGTGCTTTAAATATAGGGACATATTCAGCATAGTTGTATTTCATATATCCATCTCCGTTCATCTGAAATCATTTTATTACTATATACATATAGATAACTTTCTATACGTATATTATATGCAATATATAGAGAATTGTCTATGGTATCTAGAAGTGAGTTCATACGATACTCACTAGAATTACATCTTTTTTTGCAAGAATTATGAAGGAACATTCATTCTTTTTAAAGGTACACAAGGATTGATAGAATGTAAAATCAAATCCATAATAATACCATTGCTAGGAGACCATACAATACATTAAAGATTATAAGTAAATGTTGTCTAAAATCCAGTAGCAACAACCCTTAAGCAATCTTAGAATCTATAAAGTCTTGATATATTAGAGTTTAAGAGCTTATCCCTAAATTACTCCAATCTTTCTGAAAGCGATAAAAGCACAGGC
>DAISLB010000081.1:0-6534 GCA_036820645.1 Clostridium sp. | reverse complement strand
AGTCACTGACAACAGATTTACAGTCTGCCCCCTTTGGCCACTCGGGAATTCCTCCATGTTTGGTGCTGGCAGTAGGAATCGAACCCACGACCTACTGATTACAAGTCAGTTGCTCTACCTGCTGAGCCATGCCAGCTTATTTTATTATCCTACGTTCCTTAAAATAGAAACGTACTCAACGTAAATTAGTATACAGTTTTATTCACTTATTATCAAATTTAATATATGATTAAATTTTAATATTATATATCTCTTTCTCCATATTTCTCTATATTTCTTTTGAAATCATATTCACTTAATTTAGCTTTAATAATTTATATAAAGTCATCATATAAATTATATATAGTGTTCTTCACAAGTACATACATAAAAGAAGGTGAATATATTGAATAAAGCAAAAACTAATTATAAAGATCCCTTAGCATATTATAAACTTGCCTATTTTTTAAAAAATTACATTAACAACGATACCATAATTATATGTATCGGTACAGATAGATATATAGGGGATTGTCTAGGTCCCCTAGTAGGCACGCTTTTGAAATGCAAACACTTTCCCTTACCTGTTTACGGTACAATTTCAGATCCTATACATGCTTTAAATATTGAAAGCAAACTAAATAAAATAAAGTTACTTCACCCACATAAAAACATTATAGGAATAGATGCTTGTTTAGGTGATCTAGAAACTATAGGCGATATTCAAGTGAGAGATTTTCCCGTTCATCCTGGCAAAGGTGTAGGCAAATCTCTTCCAGATGTAGGGAACTCCTCAATAATAGGTATAGTTGATTCAAATAGCGGCCAAGACTTATTTAATAACACTAGCAGCAATATACGTCTCAGTTTAGTTTTAAGTATGGCTGAAGTAATACTTTATTCATTAATTCATTCATATTATCTATACTACAACAACATCTTTATTGATATCTAACTATCTTTAACATTTAGCATCTATAAGAAAATTAAAATCTAATTTATTAAGAAATATATTTAATAAATAAGTTAGATTTTATTCTTTATTTTAATCTATTAACGTTATATCATCACCACTAAAAACTACTTCCATTTTGTCTAAATATTCAAGCACTTTACCTGTGCCTAGTGCTACACATGATATAGGTTCTTCTGCAACATAAACAGGTACATTAGTTGCTTCTTGTATCAAATTACTCAATCCGTTTAAAAGCGCACCTCCACCTGTCATAAAAATACCTTTATCAGCTATATCAGCTGATAATTCAGGTGGCGTCCTTTCCAGTACTGCACGAGCTGTATCCGCTATAGAATTTACAGTTTCTTTTAGTGCTGTTCTCATTTCATCAGAAGATACTTTTATGTTTTTAGGAAGCCCTGTAATTAAATCTCGACCTCTTATGTCCATACTTATTTCTTCATCTCTATCAAAAGCAGATCCTATTTTTATTTTTAAATCTTCCGAGGTTCTTTCACCAATCATCAATTTATGTTCTTTTCTTACATATTTCATTATGGCCTCATCAAACTTATCACCTGCCACTTTAATGGAAGCCCTTACAACTATTCCTCCAAGGGAAATTACTGCTACATCTGTTGTTCCTCCACCTATATCTATTACCATATTTCCACTTGGCTTAGTTATATCAATTCCAGCTCCTATAGCTGCTGCTAGTGGTTCTTCAATTAAAAATACCTTTTTTGCACCTGCATTTTTAGCTGCATCAATTACAGCTCTTTTTTCAACTTCAGTAGCTTCACATGGAACGCAAACAACTATTCTTGGCGAGGATATTCTATTTTTGCCACAAGCTTTGCTTATAAAATACTTCAACATTTTTTCTGTTACATCATAATCAGATATAACTCCATCTCTTAATGGACGAATGGCAACGATATTTCCAGGTGTTCTACCTATCATCTGCCATGCTTCTTCCCCTACAGCTAGTACTCTATTTTTTATCTTATCTATAGCAACAACTGAAGGTTCCTTTAAAATTACTCCTTTGCCTTTAATATAAACAAGTACGGTTGCCGTACCTAGATCTATTCCCATATCAGTTCCTATATTAAAAAACATTCCCTTTTCACTCCTAATCTCCTTTACTTTTCAATCTAAAAGGTAAATTTATTTACCTCTATTATCATATCATATTCTAATTATAATAGGAATGTTTTTAGCCTTCAATAGCTTTATATTTCATTTTAGTAGCCTTACCTCCTCTTATATGTCTCTCCGCCTTATTATAATCTAATATACTCTTAGCTTCCTGGGCAATTTGAGGATTTATCTTAGGCAACCTTTCTGTCATATCCTTGTGTATAGTGCTTTTACTTACTCCAAAAACCTTTGCCGTTTTCCTTATTGTGGCCTTAGATCCTATTATATATTTGGCAACTTCCAAAACCCTTTCTTCAATATAATCTTTCAATTCTATTCAACTCCTTTTTACAGTTACCGTTTTACAATTAACAATTGATAATGAAATTTTACATTATATATTCATAAACGTATTTACTCGTATTTATCATTAAACTAACTAATCTCTACTAATTTTTTGTTCCTATATATTTATAAATATGCTAGTTAATATTTTAAAATTCATTGTGTATGGGCCATTTCTCCATAAAATTCTAAGAAATGGCCAAATATTAGTATTTTATATATTTACCTGGGTTAACAAATTCTTTTCCTTTCAAAACAGCAAAATGTAAGTGATCTCCGTATTTTTCATAAGCTGATCTCAATGTACTTTTTCCAACTACTCCAATGGCTGCTCCTTTTTTTATAGTTTGACCTGTACTAACTTTCACACTTGGATCTAGGTTAGAATAAACTGTTCTTAATCCATTTTGATGGTCTATAATGATTTCTACTCCATCCTGTGTTGCTGTATTTACTGATTCTACTTTGCCATCCATAGCTGCAAATACGGGCTTTCCAATTGAAGTTTGTATATCATATCCTAGGTTTGGTCTATAAGTTCCTGTAGAATCCCAATATACTGGATCCTCTGAATAACCTCTTGCAATATTACCCTCTACTGGCTTTTGAAAGGAAGTGCTTACTGCGTTAGATACTCCTTTCGATGCTTCATTATTAGATACATTGGATTTTGCCTTATTATCCTTTTTTACTTGAAGAGCATTGTCATAATTCGAAGAAGGCTTTTCATTTGCCTTTGCAGTTTCCTTAATTTTTTTCTGCTCTACAGCCTGACTTTTTTGAAGCTGTGCACTTTGATTTTTATTATTTCTTGCTGTTATTACTGCCGCTGTTACTGCAATGCATAAACAGATAAACAGTATTACATAAAAGCTCTCCTTTTTCAAAAAATTCACTGCTTTGTTAAAAAATTTTTTGTTCATAATAACACCTCCTTTTTGTAGTTTGTCCAGAGAATAGAAAAAAATACATATTTTATGAATTTTTCTATAAAAAAAAGAGGAAAACTTCCTCTTTTTTACTTCATATTTATTTAATGTACTTTATTAATATCTCAACTTTCCCACATATGAAATTTTGACTTAATATAAAAATAATACAAAGTAATCAATTCACAATTAAAGACGATTTTCTGTTATCACAGAAAATCTAAAAATTTAATGTTCATATTATACTTAGCTTTTAGATTTTTCATAGCATTAGCGGAGAAAAATCTACCAAAATTGTGCATTGTGAACTGTGAATTGATTTAGATCGTATTGCTTTTAACCTCCGAAAGTTGAGTTACCATGTAACTAACAGAATTATCATTGTTTTTTAAATGAATTTACATTTTCTAAACTAGTTCCCTTATAATAATGAGACAATATATTTTTATAGTTTTTTCCATCCTTAGCCATATAATTAGCTCCCCATTGGCTCATTCCAACTCCATGTCCATATCCAATACATTGAATATGCACACCATATTTAAAATCTATACTAAAGTTTGCCGAATTCAATCCCATAATAGTTCTAAATTTCGTACCAGATATAGTAACAGCACCTAGCTTAATTTCTTTTACAGAACCACCTTCATTTTTACTTTTTATAACTACCTGATTGGATAAACTTTCTGGAGATAGCCCTGAATTAGGATAACTTGATTTTACCTTATTTATAAAATCTACATATGACATTTTCACTGAAGTTTTATATTTTCGTGCACTTTCTTCTCCTGGACTTTCTACGCTCTTTAAATATCCCTCTCCTTCTCCAAATACATCTTCTGAATTTTCAGTTTTTCCTGCACTTACTGCAAAATAGTAGGGTTCCATCACCAATTTATTTTTGTAAGCCAACACTTGTCCTGAAGTAGCTTGTACGGCATTTACAATTTTGCTCCAATACTTATCTCTATCCTTCTCAGGCCAGTTTTTCATCCTATCTTCTTTATCAACAAACACTTGACACTTAACTGTATCACATACATCTGCACCTGTACTGCTCTTATATTTTTTACCTCCATAAACCTCCATATGTGCAGCTGCAAAAGTTCTAGATGCCACAGCCTGCGCTTTAAGTGCTTCTTCTGAAAATTCAGCAGGCATTTCAGCAGCTACTACGCCTATTACATATTGTTCCAGATCTATCTCTTTTATCCTATTTTCTTTAGTTATATACACCTTTATTTTCTCTGAATTTGTATCCCGTTTTTTTAGTATTATATTTTTTGACTTTATTAGGAATTGGGGTAAATTATCATATTTTTGATTGCCCATTCCTACCATAAATAAGGAAAGTACAATTATAAATAATGTACCCATAAACACTAAAATAATAAATTTTTTTAAAAAGTCTAATATATCGTCCTTCATATTTTCTCCTGTTATATATATTTTCAACTACAATATTATATTTTTATTACTGTATGTTATAAAATATTCCAATAAAAAAACAAAGAAAAAATTTTGTTCTAATCTTTTCTTTGTCTAATAATATATATAATAGGAGTTTTATTCATTTATCCTCTCAATATCAGCTCCTAGTGCTTTTAATTTTTTTTCAATATCTACATACCCCCTATCTACATGGTATATATCTCCAATTTCTGTCTCACCTTCTGCTGCTAGCCCACAAAGTATAAGGCTTGCGCCAGCTCTTAAGTCCGTTGCTTTAACTTCTGCTCCAGTAAGTTTTTTAACGCCTTCTATGACGGCACTTCTTCCATCTATCTTTATGTTTGCTCCCATCCTTTTCATCTCTGCTACGTGCATAAATCTATTTTCAAAGATAGTTTCTGTTATTATACTTGTACCCTTAACAGTGCACAAAAGTCCTGTAATCTGTGACTGCATATCAGTTGGAAATCCAGGATAAGGCATAGTCTTAATATCTACAGGTCTTAATTCATCACTTCCATCTACAATCAAACTACTTCCTTCTGAACTTATATGAACTCCAGCTTCAGTTAACTTAGCAATTATAGGTTTTAAGTATTCTTCATTAACACCATTTATTTTAATTTTGCTTCTAGTTATAGCAGCTGCCACCATAAAAGTTCCAGATTCTATCCTATCAAATATTGGCCTATGGGTACTTCCCTTTAAGCTTTTTACTCCTAATATTCTAATAGTACCCGACCCTACACCAATAATATTTGCACCCATGCTATTTAAAAACTTTGCCAAGTCAATTATTTCTGGTTCTTCTGCTGCATTCTCTATTATAGTTTCTCCTTCTGCCATTACTGATGCCATCATTATATTTTCTGTAGCTCCTACTGAAGGAAAATCTAGATATATTTTATTTCCTATCAATTTCTTGGCCCTTGCTTCTACATATCCATGACCTACATTTACCTCTGCTCCCAGAGCACTTAATCCCTTTAAGTGAAGGTCTATAGGTCTAGTTCCAATATTACATCCCCCTGGAAGACATACTCTGAACTTTCCAAACCTAGCTATCATAGGACCCATTATTAAAAATGATGCCCTCATTTTTTTTACCAATTCGTTACATGGGTTGCAATCTATTATATTAGACGTATCTATTATGACTTTATTTGTATCTCTGTCTATATTTATATCTGCAGATATGCTTCTCAATATGTCACTTATTACAAAAACATCTTCAAGCATTGGTACTTCCTCTATTACACATTTATCTCCACTTAAAATGCAAGCTGCTATAATAGGCAATACAGAATTTTTAGCAGTACTGATATTTACTTCCCCATGCAGTTTATTTCCTCCCTTAACTACTATTTTACTCATAATGTTCCTCCATTCTATAATTGCTAATATGTTACTTAATTTTTGTACTGCCTTATAAGTTACATTTAACAAAAACATCCATATTATATGATTCCTAATATGTCACCATTATTTCTGGAGTTCCCATAATTATATAAGTGCCTGTATCATATTTTACAACAGCATAGTTAAAATCTATTAAACCTATACCACTTTGTATTGGCTCATACCTATGGGTATAAGCAGTAGAACTGTATCCTTCCTCTAAAGCTATAGTTCTAATGTCAGATGTACCATAGCATTTTAAAATGTTTTTAACTTCACTATTTACACTACTTACGTCTTGCTTCTGAGTTTTTGCTTTTACATATTCAAAAT
>DAISLB010000080.1:0-6653 GCA_036820645.1 Clostridium sp. | reverse complement strand
TAGATTTACAGGGAGAGATAGATAACTATCTTTCCTTTTCTTTTTGTAGGAAATACTACACATCTGGAGACTTCCAGCTGGTTACCAATAGAAAAGTTCAAAATGCAGATAAGCTAAATATCAATCAACTAATAATGCTTGGGGCAGATACTAGAAAGGTAGGAATTATTCGATATAAAGAAATAAAAACAAATGAGAAGGGAGAGGAAATTCTAACAGTTAAAGGGCCTACGCTAGGAGCTATACTTAGGCAGCGAATTACTATTCCACCAGATGGAGAAGCCTATGATGTTCAAGATTCTAATGCAGAAACAGTCATGAAGCATTATGTAAAGAGGAATTGTTTTGATATTTCTGGTATGGAGTTTCCTATGCTTAAAATTTCTCCAAATCAAAATCAGGGTGAGAAGATTAAATGGCAAAGTAGATATAAGAACTTAGAAGAAGAATTAGAACTAATAAGTAGACTTACAAATTTAGGCTGGCATATATATTTAGACTTCAAATTAAAGAGGTGGATATTTGACATATATAATGGAAGGAATTTTTCAGCAAGCCAAAATATCAACCCTCCTGTTATCTTTTCACCTGAATTCGATAATGTAAAATCACAGGAATATATTGATAGCTTAGTGGGAGTTGGAAACTTTGCTATTGTAGCTGGACAGGGAGAAGGTGTGGAAAGAAAAATTGTCATGACAGGAAGTGACGCTGCTGGCCTTGATAAGCATGTCATATTTGTAGATGCCAGAGATATAAAAGACAGTGCTGACTTAGAAGTAAGGGGACAAAGTAAACTTAATGAATACAAAAGGACTATTTCATTTAAATCAGAGGTACTTCCAACTGGGCCTTTTCAATATGAGAAAGATTGGAACTTAGGAGATGTGGTGACAGTTCAGAATAAGGACTGGAATATTACTATGGATACACGAATTACAGAAGTAACAGAAATCTATGAAGCAGGTGGATTTAAGCTAAATGTTTGCTTTGGGAAAAGTCTCCCTACTTTAACAGAGAGATTTAAGTTAAGTTTAGGAGAAATGAAAATTGAAAGTACCAAGTGATAGGCACAACAGGTGTCTATTTTTTATGCTGAGAGGAGGAAGAGGTAAATGAAAAATGTGATTCATACTTTACAACTTATCTTTACCGCTATTGGTGGATATATTGGCTGGTTCTTAGGAGGATTTGATGGCTTGCTTTATGCACTGGTAGCCTTTGTAATTATTGATTATATCACAGGCATTATGGTAGCAGTTCTTGAAAAGAAGCTATCCAGTAGCATTGGATTTAAAGGTATTTTTAAGAAGGTTCTCATCTTTACCTTTGTAGGAATAGGCCATATAGTAGATATTTATATCCTTCAAAACGGAAGTGCCATAAGAACTGCAGTTATCTTTTTCTATTTATCCAATGAGGGATTAAGTATAGTTGAAAATGCTGCAAAGATAGGACTTCCTGTGCCAGAGAATTTAAAGAAAGTATTTACAGAGCTAAATAAGGAGGATGATTAGATGGCTAAACTTTGCTTAGATTACGGCCATGGTGGGGAAGATCCAGGAGCTATATATAAAGGAAGGTGCGAGAAAGACGATGTATTAAATATCGGGAAAGAAGTGGCTAAAGAATTGAGAAGACATGGAGTTATCGTAGATGAAACGAGAACGAAAGATAAAACCATGAGTCTTAGAGAAAGAAGTAACTTTGAAAAGAGTGGTAGATATGATTACTTTATATCATTCCATCGAAATGCCTTCAAACCAGAGGGGGCTCAAGGTATTGAAACCTTCACTTATTTAAATCAAGGAGCAAAGGCTAAAGAACTAGCATATAGGATACAGAAAGGATTAGTAGATATAGGCTTTACAGATAGAGGAGTAAAGACTGCTAACTTCCATGTATTAAGAGAAACAAAAGCACCTGCAGTATTAGTTGAAATAGGGTTTATTGATAATAGTAAAGACAATAAACTATTTGATGAAAAAAGAGATGAAATAATAAAAGCCATATCAAAATCAATCCTGTCTCAACTGGAGATTAAGTATAAAGAAGAAAAGGACTCTATAGAAGAAAAGGACTCTATAGAAGAAGCTTTAGATGTATTAGTTAAAAAAGGTCTTATTAATTCACCAGACTATTGGCTATTAAATGCTAGGGAAGGAAAACAAGTAAAGGGAGAATTTGCAGCTCTTCTAATTGAAAGGGTAGCTAAGTTTTTAAAATAGACATAAAGCCTTGGACTTAACAGTTCAGGGCCTATTTTTTTAACCCTAAAAAGCTTAATTTTCCTATCTAAACTATTAGCTAATTATTAGTGATATATAACTTGCTATTACTGAAAAGTAAGTTTAATATGCTACTACCAAAACTTAACAAGGAGTGATTATATGCTTTACAATCAAGCTGTAGAAGAGTTTTTAAAGTATATGAAAATGACGGATAAGTCAAAACAAACCATTACAGGTTATGAAAAGGAACTAAGGTATATGAATAACTACCTAACAGTTAAACACAATTGTCCAATTTATGTAGAGGACATTACCCTGGAGGATATTGAAAGCTATATGCACTACAAGAAGGAAAAGGGACTAGCATCATCCAGTAGAAGAAGGGCCATTTACATTTTAAGAAGCTTTTATAACTACTGTGTTAAAAGAGGAATATGCGATAAGAACCTGCCTGACATGCTAGAACCTATTAAGGTAAAAGAAAAGGAAAGAGAATTTATTACGGAAGAGGAATTTGAAGAATTAGTAGGAGCAATCGATCAACTAGTTATTCGAACCGTAGTTCAAACCATGTTTTACACTGGGGGAAGGATTTCAGAAATATTAAACCTAAAGCTTGAAGATGTAGACTTGGAAGAAAGAGTCATCCACATCATTGAAGGAAAAGGGAACAAGGATAGGAACATTCCAATCAATGATAAGCTTTATGATATTTTACAGAATTATCTAGAAAACATAAGAGAGGTAGATGAATATATAGAGACTGATAAGTTCTTTGCTAATAAGTCCACTGGAATGGTTTCAGGAAGCTATGTAAATAGGTGTATTCAAGAAGCAACCAATAATCTAGGGTGGGAAAAACACATAAGTTCTCACATATTAAGGCATTCCTTTGGAACTAACCTTTTAGAAAAGGGAGCATCTTTAGTAAGTATTCAAAAGCTACTGGGCCACACTAACTTAGCAGTGACCTCAAGATACCTTCACCAAGACATGAGAAAGTTAAGTGATGCAGTAAATCTATTGTAGAAAGGGGAAAAGTAAATGGAAGAAAGAGAACCTATTTATGATAAAAAGGTAATAAAGATTTTAGATATGATGAAATACATGACTAGAGAAGATGCGGCCAAAGAGTTAAACTACAAAGACTGGAGGGGTATGGACTCTTACATGAGAAGGAAGAACTTCCGATTTGATAGTATAAATCAAGAGTATGTTCCTGCTGCAACCAAGGTAAATAGCATAATGAAAGACCCTAAAAGTTATGCACCAGTAAAAGTAGTGAGTATTATTACGGCTTTTGAAGAACCTAATGCAGACCCAAGGCTAATAGCAAAGCAAGCTGGATTTAAAGACCATAAAGCTATGGCAGATTATATGAAGGAAAAAGGTTATGAGTGGAATGTGTATAAGAACAATTATGTAAAGATAGTAGGAGAACTTAATGAAGAGGAAGAAGTAATACCAGAGGCCTTTACTCCAACCGCTGGGGAGAAACTTCCTGAAAGTGTAGAAGAGTATTTGCCCTTCATAAGATTTCTATATGAGAAAAGAGATGATGTATATCAGCTATTATCTGGCACAAGGGAAGATGGGAAGATTCCAAGATACGCTCTTCCTGGAATGGTAAGAACCAAGGCTATTTATATGAATGATATGATAGCAAGGCTTACAGCAGAGTTTAGTAGAGAAAAGAATGTCACCCAAAGAGAAATAGTAGAAGCAGCCCTAGTAGAATATCTTCAGAAATATGGATACAAAGTAGAAATTGAAGCACTTTTAAAGAGCAACTAATGCCTATGAAAACCCTAATAATTCATAAAAACAAGCAAAATACTATTGAAATCTATATTAATAATAAGCTTAGATTTCCTACTAATATGAATAATGGTACTCATAATATGGATACCTACCATAAGGGGGTATTAACAAAGCCTGAACCCTTTGATACAAGCGGGGTTTGGGCGTTTTACATATATGGAATTTTTGTATGTTTGCTTATATTGACACTGCAAGCTTCAGAGTAGATAATAAGACAGCATACTTCACAACAGATAAGACTATCTTAAGAGATAAAAATGATGTTATCTTAACAACAGGTAAAGACCTAACTGCTAAATTAGCAATTGGTGATCAAGTAGATGTTAAAGCTACTGGAATTGATGCAAATGAAGTTAAGATTGTTAAGAAAGCTAGCGAATTTGCATTAGCAGATGCTATAAAAGCAGCTAACAAAGCATTAACTGATCATGTAGCAGCAGGTGGAAAAGCTACAAACACTGAATACAAAGCAGTAGAAGCAGCATTAAAAGCAGATCCACAAGTAGCAGCTAATATAACAAGTACAACTACAGCTTTAACAGCTTTAACAAACGATATTAAAGCAGCTAAAGAAGCACAAGTAGCATATCTAGCAGCAGGTGGAAATAATACAGATGCAGTTTACAAAGCAGTAGATACTGCATTAGCAGCAGATCCACAAGTAAAAGCTAATATAACAAGTGCAACAAGTGCTTTAGAAGCAGCAACAGATACAGCTTCAGCACAAGCTATAGTAGATGCAGAATTAGCAAAAGTACCAGCTACTTTAGTATTAGCAGGAAGTACTGCAGCAGCTCAAGCGGATATAAAAATAGCAGTAGAAGGATTAATTGACAATAACAAAGTTACTGTTGGTGTATCAGCTTCATCACCATGGGTTGTAACATTAACATTAAGAGCAGATGGAACTACAACAGCTAACAAAACAATTACTGTAACAAATGAAGCAACTGTAGCAGAAAAAGCAGCAGTAGATGCAGAATTAGCTAAAGTAGTAGATTTAACATTAGCAGCTGGTTCAGCAGCAAATCAAGCAGCAGTAGATGCAGCAGTAGAAGGATTAGTTGACCTTAATAAAGTTGTAGTTACTTCAGTAACACAAGGTTCTGGTAACGAATTTGCAGTAGTATTAACTGCAAAAGGTGGAACTTACAACGATAATAAGACTATCACAGTATCATCAGCAGATGTAAATGCAGCTAAAGCAGCATTAACAAATGCATCATTAGCTATGGTAAGTGCAACTACTGACCCAGTAGTAGTAAATGCACCAGCGGCAGCTAGTGGAATAAGCTACTTTATTACAGATGCAACTGACACTAATGTTACTACAACTGGTGCAGGAGCAAGTGCAACATCAGTATCAATCGCAAGAGATACTAGTGCTGGTAGTACAGTATTAGAATTAACTATAACAAAAGGTCTTATTAGTGAAACAGCTACATTTACTGTAACAGTACCAACAGGTACAGATGCAGCAACAATTGCTAAAAACTAATTAAACCCAAAACTAAAAACTAGAGACCTCTAACAAGGTTCTCTAACCAAAGAATGACCCCAGCGGAGAAATCCAAAGGGGTTCTTTTTTTCGTCTAAAATTAATTGATAAAATATTGTAAGCGCTCAATAATAGATGTATTTTAAATTTTCCACTACCATGAGACAATAGAATAAATTGCAACACTCTTAGAGTAAACACAAGTGTTACAAATACTATAAAAGTCTTTGGGGAGATACCAAATATGGATATGAGAAGTGTTAATCATCAGGCAAGTCTTGTGGAATGGCGAGAATTAATTGCTGAGTGCAGGAGAAGCGGGAAATCTGTAAAAGATTGGTGCGCTGAGAATTCAATAATTCCAAGTAAATACTACTATTGGCTAAGAGTAATAAGAAACGAAACTCTGGTTCTGGCTAACAATCACGTCCCAGTACCTCAACCACAATTTGTTGAGGTAAAGGTAAAGGAAGAGAATTATGGGAATGAGGCTTATGATAGTGAAAGCAGCATTTGTGCTACCCTAAAATTCGACTCCTTTTTACTTAAGATAAATAATGGTGCCGATGTAAATACACTTGAACATACTCTAAGGATACTTAAGAACCTATGTTAGCTGAATTAGGTGGAATCTTAAAAGTATATGTAGCCTGTGGCCATACAGATATGAGAAAGTCAATTGACGGACTATCTGCCATGGTCTCGCAAAACTTTAAGTTAGACCCTTTTGGTAAAAGTCTTTTCTTGTTTTGTGGAAGAAGAAGAGATCGAATCAAGGGACTGTTATGGGAAGGTGATGGATTTTTACTTCTATACAAGCGCCTAGAAGGTGGAAGATTCAATTGGCCAAGGGATGAAACACAAGTTATGGAATTAACCCCTCAACAATATCGATGGCTGATGGAAGGCTTATCTATTCATCAGAAAATCATACCAAAAATCGAGAATAAGGTGATAATATAAATGCTTGAAGCTACTGAAAAATACGGTGTTTCAAGCATTTTCTGGTTGTTTTTGAATCGTTAAAATGGTATAATATACTCAAAGATAAGACCATAAGAAAGGCTAAATTCCAATGAATGAGAACTCTTTGATAAGAACAC
>DAISLB010000079.1:0-7123 GCA_036820645.1 Clostridium sp. | reverse complement strand
TTATTATTTAAGCAGTAATTTATACTACCTTTGCCTACTAAAATTATACTCTAAGAGTGATACATAAAATTTAGAATATATTTTTATGTATTAGAAAATAATATTAAAGGTTATAATAGGTTAATATTATTTAAAAATCATAAAAGGAGAAAATATGAAATTTAAGAAAAATATAATTACAAAGATAATATGTACATTTATAATCTTGATTATTAACACAATTTTGTTTACTGGAGCAGCGAAGGCTTTTAAAAGTGGGTGAAGTATCTGAAAATAAAGCTAAAAATATACTAAAAAACAGCAGGAAATTACAAAATGAAAAAAAATATTCAAAGGCTATAGAAGGATATAATATAATTTTAAAAGATAGTACTCTGCCTAAAAGTATCATAAATGAAGCAAAAATATGTAAGCTTTTGGCTGAGAGAAAAGTGCCTGTTTTAGATAAGTATTCTTTCCTCCCGGAGTATATGGATATTGGGAAAAATGGTGTAGATTATTATAAAAGCAACAAATGCTGCTACACATTGTATGAAGAATATGATTCATCAAAAAAATATTTTAATTATCAACCGGATTGGGTTTATCTTGAATCTCCTAGTTTTAAATTTGATGAAAATGGAATACCTATGGTAAAATATAATGGTAAATTTTACTATAATGCAGTTACTATGTGTCAATATGCACTTTATTTATATGACAAATATATGGATACTGGAGCTAGTAAAGATAAATTCTTAAATACAGCGGATTTTTTAATAAAGAGTATAAAGAAAGATGGATCTCTAAGATATGAGTTCAAATTTGGATATTATGAGTGCTTAAATGAAGGATGGGCTTCAAGTATGTCCCAGGGACAGGCACTTAGTGTATTTACTAGGGCCTATCATTTAACTAAAAATTCAAAATATCTAAATGCAGGGCAAAGAGTACTTAAATATCTCTTAACGCCTGTTTCACAGGATGGTGTTATGGATAATTTAGGTAATTTAGATAAAAGCCTTGAGGATAAAATATTTTTTCAGCAATATGTGGGAAAAACATCTACTTATACGTTAAACGGATATATATTTACATTGATAGGCTTGTATGACTGGAGTAGTATATGTTGTCGGGGAAATATATATTATTCCAATGTGGCTAAAATATATTGGAATAAAGGGCTTTTAAGTTTAAAATATATATTGCCTTATTATGATATAGGGAACTTTACAGCTTATGATTTATATCACATTGTAAAAAATAGTCCTCCCAGCAGTTCTGATTTTTACCACTGCATTCACATTGAAGAGATGAATGTGCTTTATAATATTACCAAGGATGATTATTACAGGAAGATAAGGGACATGTGGATCTCTTACGTTAAAAATTAGTATTTAAACGGTTTAAAAATTGATGCTGGTAGTGTAACATTATAGTTATATGTGAGGTGTATTGCTATGAAAAAAAATCTTCTCAGCATTGATTGGGATTATTTTATTCCTGTAAAAGAAGAGTGGTGTGGTTCTTATATTGAGAATAAGAGAACAAATATTATATTGTGGTATAGAAGATATTTTAAAAATAAAAAGGTGGGAGAAAACATTGAAAAAACAGTTAGAACTGGTAATGAACTGAAAAGTTTTTGGAGCAAAATAAAAAAATGTTTTTCCATAAAAAATAAAGCTAAGGTATATGTATCTGATTCTCATAAGTTTTCTTATTTCATAGCTCAAAACAATAATTGTGATGAAGTTATAAATTTTGATGCACATTCTGATTTAGGCTATGGTGGAATGAAATCCCTTGATTTCGAATTGAATTGTGCCAACTGGCTTGGGAAACTTTTAAAAGATAGTATTGTAAAAAGTGCAAGTATAGTGTATAGTCCTTATACTTATGAAAAAAAAAGTGAATTTCAGGAAATAAATAATTCATTTTCTATATACTACCCTAAAATGGAGAATTTAAAAAAGAGGAACATAAGTGTCATTCACATATGCAGGTCAGGAAGCTGGACTCCACCTTGGCTAGATGGCCAATTTTATAAATTCGTAAATGATTTGCATATGGCATACAAAACCATGAAATGTCCTAAAAGAAATTGGAATCCTGAAGATCTTACACTTTCAGACAAAATATATATAATGCTCTAAAAATAATATGAAATGAGGTGTAGTATTTGTGGTAGAAAACTTTGAAGTTAAAACTGGTGAAAATAAAATTATAAGAGGTATTATAAATAGGTCTTATTCTGAACACAAATTGCCTGCTTTAGTATTTTGCCATGGATTTATGGGGAATAAATTAGGCCATAATTTTATGTTTGTGAAAATGGCGAGGATGCTTGAAAATCTTAATATAGCTTCTGTTAGATTTGATTTTACAGGAAGTGGTGAAAGTGATGGAGAGTTTAAAGATGTTACTTTATCATCAGAAATTAGGGACTGTGAAAATGTATTAAATTTTGTAAGTTCTATTGATTATATAGATAAAGAAAACATAAATATTCTAGGGTTTAGCATGGGGGCAATAGTGGCTATAATAGTAGCCAGTACTCACAATGATATTATAAAAAATTCCATACTTGTAAGTCCAGCAGTTAACATGTATGACATATTTCTTTCAGAAATTAAGGAAGATAAACTATTTGAATTTTTAAATACAGGCTATATAAATTTTGAAAACAATATAGTCAGCAAAAATGCACTGGAAGATGTATTCAACTATAAGATTTTTGACTATTTAAAAGGTATGTCAGGAAATAAACTTATTGTTCATGGTACAAAAGATGAATGTGTATCGCCACTTTATTCACAAAAAATAAAGGATTTATTAGGTGAAAGGGCAGTTTTAAAATATGTTCCTGGAGCAGATCATTGCTATTCAAGTCCCACTTATTATGAGCAGCTTTCTAAAAGTGTAGTTAATTTTGTAAAGCAGCATTTAGTATAGAAACTAAATGCTGCTTTTAGTGCAAGCTTATTTTGTGTAAAATTTTTTTATAGTCTGGCAAACAAAATCAACTTCATCCTCTGTTATTTCAGGATAAATTGGAAGTGCCAATATTTCTGTTGATACTCTTTCAGCTACAGGAAAATCTCCTTTTTTGTAGTTTAAATAACTGAAGCATTTTTGAAGATGCAGTGGAATTGGATAGTATATACTTGTGCCAATTCCATTTTCTTTTAAATAAGCTGCAAGTTCATCACGCTTTTGTGCAAGTATGTTAAATACGTAGTATACTGGTCTTTGAACTCCCTTTACATTTTGAACTTTAATATATTCACAATCATTTAATCTTTCTCTATACCAGTTTGCAGCGGAATTTCTTTTCTCTAGGGCATCATCTATATATTTTAATTTCACAGATAATACAGCAGCTTGTATTGTATCAAGCCTTGAATTGTATCCTATATAGTCATAATGATACTTTTTAGAAGCACCGTGAACTTTAAACATTTTAGCCATATTGGCAAGGTATTCGTCGTTTGTAACTATCATTCCTCCGTCACCGTAACCACCTAGTGTTTTAGTAGGGAAAAATGAGAATATGCCCATATCGCCGATAGTACCTGAATGTTTGTACTGTAGGCCATTTTCACCTTTCCATTTCATTCCAAAGGCTTCTGCAGCATCTTCAAGTACATATAAGTTGTCTTTTGATGCCACATCCATTATCTTATCCATATCTGACATCTGACAAAATAAGTGTATAGGAAGAATTCCGGCAGTGTTTGGTCCTATCTTCTCCTCAATTTTGTTTGCATCAATATTGAAGGTATCTTCATCTATGTCTACAAAAACAGGTTTTGCGTTATGTTTAGCTATACAAGAAGCAGATGCTAAAAAAGTAAAAGGTGAAGTTATTACTTCTTTATTGGCTTTAAATCCTAGTATGTCAGAAGCTATGACAAGGGCATCTGTGCCTGAAGCTACAGAAATTGCGTACTTGGCACCTGTATATTCTGCTATGGCTTTTTCAAAATCCGCAACTTCCTTTCCCATTATAAAGTTTCCACTTTCTAAAACATTTTGTATAGCTTTATTGAATTCATCTTTTTTTTCATTATATTGTCTTGTGGGAGTAAAAAATTTAACTTCCATAGGTATTACCTCACTTTCTCTACTGCTTTTATAAGTTCCTCTATTACATACTCGGCATCTTCTTCTGAAAGAGTAGAGTAATTTGGAACAGATATTTCATTTTCATATTGTGCATAAGCGTTAGGATAATCTTTTATGGAATATCCTAGATTTTTGTAAGCGGTGAACATTGGTAGTGGTGTAAAGTGGACATTTGTTGCAATATCTTTTTCAGCTAGAATATTTATAACTTCATTTCTCCTATCTTCATTGAAACCTCTTATTCTAAGTGGATATAAATGATAGGAGGTTACAGTGTCCCCATCTTTTTCAAATGGAAGGATAGCCCATTTTTTATCTTTTAATGCATTTGTGTATATATCAAATGTAGTCTTGCGTCTTTTTAGCATATCTTCATATCTAGAAAGTTGAACAAGTCCTATAGCTGCATTTATATCTGTCATGTTGCATTTATAGCCAGGATATACTATGTCATATTTCCATGCACCAGCTTTCATTTTTGAAAGAGCATCTTTTGATTGTCCATGAAGTGACATTAATTTTAATTCTTTAAACAGATCTTCCTTACCTCTAAGATTATTATCATTAAATGTTACTGCGCCGCCTTCTGCAGTAGTTAAATTTTTTACTGCGTGGAAGGAAAAAATATGGGCGTCAAATTGGGAGCCAACTTTTTTGCCTTTGTATATTGCACCTAGTGCATGAGATGAGTCAGATATAAGGAGTATATCCTCTCGACCTTTAGCTTTTAAAACTTGGTGTACAGCATCGTAGTCTACAGGAACTCCAGCGAAGTCTACAGTATATATGGCCTTTGTATTTGGCTTTATGGTATCATACAATTTGTCTATGTCAATTAGAAAACTATCTTTTTTAACATCTACAAAAGTAGGTTTTATTCCTCTGTGGATAGATACACTGGCAGTAGCTGTATAAGTATAAGGAGTAGTTATTACGTCATCTCCTTCTTTTATATCAAATACCTGCAGCATAAGCTCCAGACCTGAAGTTGCATTAGCTGTTGATAGGGCGTAATTTGTATCGCAGTACTTGGCAAGTTCTCTTTCAAATTCAGCAGCCTTTGGGCCTGTAGTTATCCAGCCAGATTTTAAAACTTCTACTACGGCATTAATTTCAGCCTGAGTAATATCAGGAGGGGAAAATGGAATTTTTTTATTCATAAATATCAAATCCTTTCATTTCATTGCTTAATTATATAGGTTTCTAGATTGTATTTTAATTTTGAATTGTTATTTTCTACCTTGAAAAAAACCAGTATCTTTTGTTATATAAATATAACCATTTTTGTGTATTTCAGACTCTAAAAACTCTGTAAAGGATAGAAGTTTATCCTTGTCAAATGTAGTTTTGGTGTTACCAGGCATAGAAAATATGTAGTCTATGAGAGGGGATGCAGCTGTTAACTTTAAGTTATCACTATATCTCTTCATTTTTACATCTTTAAACCATTTGGAAACTTTCTCTAGGCCATTTTCAAGTTGAAAACTTTCTGTAATATTAAAACTGTCTGTAGTTATATTTTGAAAGTTATACTTTTTAACTATTTCTCTCATTTCTTTCATATGGTTCTTCCCTACAGTTGAGGCATAAAAATAGCCCTTAGGTTTTAAGACACGATAAATCTCTGAAAGGGATTTATTTACATCACCTACATGGTATAATACATGATTTGCTATTATTACATCAAAACTACTGTCTTCATAAGGTATATTTTGTATATCTGCTATTTTAAATTTAAATCTTTTTGAATCAGTTCCTAAATTATTTTTTGCATCCTGAAGCATTCCAGGAGAAAAATCAGTGAGGGTAATATCCCAGCCTTCGGGAATTTTATCTAAGTTTTTTTGCCATAACTCACCATTACCGCATCCAAGTTCTAAAATAGAAGATTTGGAAGGAATGTTCAATTGATTAAAAAACCATTTCATCCATCCATGCTTATTGGTACTGAAAAGTTCATGAATTCTTATCCTAGCTTTTAAATTAGAGGCATTTTCATATTGTTCCATCCACTTTTGATCTGTATTTACTATGTTTATTATGTTTATAAATTTGTTCCAATTGAGTTCTTTGTCATTGTCAAGCATATGCACAGCTTCATCTATGGACTTTATTACAGCCTCAATATGGTATATTTTTTCTTTCATTATTTTTTTTTGTATTTGGAGAGATCTTTTTAAATCATTTTCATTTAAATCATAGTTCATTATTTTAGATATATCATCAAGTGAAAGACCTATAAATTTAAAGGTAAGTATTTTTTGAAGTTTACCAAAATCTTCAATATTATATAATCGGTGACCGGACTCAGTATAGGCACAGGGTTTTAAAAGCCCTATTTTATCATAGTACCTTAAAGTCCTGAGGGTAACACCGGATTTTTGGGCAAACTTTCCAATACTCACTAATTCTGGTTTATAGGTGCTCATTATTTATCACCTCGCCTAGATTATTGTAACACATGACGTAAGGTTAGGTACAATAGTTTATTTTTTTATTTATAAATAGTGCAAAAATGCTTGAATAATTTTACAATCAAATAAAAGTTCAACTATCACTTTAATGGTATTTTTGAAATGACAATTACAATGGATATTAGGGTAACGTGACAGTATACAGACGATGGAATACTGCTTAGAAATATGAGACAAACCTGATAAGACTTTAGGTAATCCATAAATTGCTTATTTACTTTTGAATATATACTTAAATACCCATTGTATAGAATAAATTCTATACAATGGGTATTCTGTTTACCTGGCAGCGACCTGCTCTCCCACAGGGCCTCCCCTGCAGTACCATTGGCACTGTGAAGCTTAACCTTCCTGTTCGGTATGGTAAGGGGTGTTACCTTCACGTCATTGCCACCAGATACCGATTTGTCAAAATCTTTGATTTTGGTATAAATCGGTACTCATCAGCTTTAGCTGATTGAGTTTCATTTTTATATTACTTTTAAGAAGTTCAAATCAAACTGAAATTTATCAACTTCATTTTATTTGTCCCCTCAAAATTG
>DAISLB010000078.1:0-7182 GCA_036820645.1 Clostridium sp. | reverse complement strand
TGTTTTCATTACGTTTTGTGCCTTGAGCGAAGCGAAAGGAATGGCTATAAAAATGATTAATAATGAAAAAAGAGAAATTATTAGACAAGACAATGTCAATGGAGGAAATGGCTATATTTTGAAAGAAAATTTGTTAGCTCCTGAATACTTGGGAGAACACTGCAAATTATTTTCAAAAATTACTTTGAAACCAGGCTGTGAAATTGGATATCATGAGCATCATGAGGAGACTGAAACATATTACTTTTTGTCAGGAAAGGGAATATATCAGGATAATAAAGATGAAATCCCTGTTAAGGCAGGAGATGTTACTTTTTGTGAAGATGGAAGTGGACATGGAGTTAGAAACACAGGGACGGAAGATATAGAATTTGTTGCACTAATTTTAAAAAAGTAAGTAAAGAAGTGGGACTTATATACAGTCTCACTTTTTTTATGTGTTTTCTATCTTACGAAGATGTAAGGTTAAAAGAGAAAATGTAAGCCAAAGTTATGGCTCTGCATTTCTCTTTTTTTTATAATTATAGTATAGTCAAAGTGAACAGGGAGGAAGAAAATGAAGTTATTAGAAGTAAATAATTTAAAGAAAATATATTCATCAAGATTTGGAGGAAACCAGGTTCAAGCCTTAAGTAACGTAACCTTTTCAGTGGAAAAAGGAGAATATGTAGCAATTATGGGAGAGTCAGGTTCTGGAAAAACCACATTACTTAACATACTGGCATCTTTAGATAAGCCAACCAGCGGTGAGGTTTTACTTCAGGGTAAGAATATTGTAGCAATTAAAGAAAGTGAAATCACTGCATTTCGCAGAGAAAATTTAGGTTTTGTATTTCAAGATTTTAACTTACTTGATACCTTTTCTTTAAAAGATAATATTTTTTTACCACTTGTTTTATCAAGAAAATCCTATGGAGAAATGGCAAAAAGATTGAAGCCTATTGCAGAAAAATTGGGAATAGAGGATATACTGGAAAAATTCCCTTATGAGGTATCAGGAGGACAAAAGCAGAGGGCTGCTGTTGCCAGGGCTTTAATTACAGATCCACAGCTTATTTTAGCAGATGAGCCTACAGGAGCACTTGATTCAAAATCGACAGATCAGCTTTTAAAATTATTTTCAGAGATTAATAATGAAGGGCAGACAATTGTTATGGTTACCCACAGTACCAAGGCAGCAAGTCATGCAGGAAGAGTACTTTTTATAAAAGATGGAGAGGTGTTTCATCAGCTTTATAGGGGTTCCATGTCAAAAGAAGAGATGTTTGAAAAAATTTCAAATACACTTACGGTGATTACTACTGGAGGTGCGGCAAATGAATAAACTGTTTTATCCGAGACTTGCAGTAATAAACATAAAAAAGAATAGTAAGACGTATTTCCCATTTATACTTACTTGTATATGTACAATTATGATGTTTTATATAATGTATGCAATTTCAATAAATAAAGGACTGGATGGAGTAAATGGATCTGAGAGCTTAAAAACTCTTCTTTCTTTGGGGACTATTGTAATAGGAATTTTTTCAGCTATATTTCTTTTTTATACAAATAGTTTTCTTATTAAAAGGCGAAAAAAGGAAATTGGACTGTATAATGTGCTGGGTCTTGAAAAAAAGCATATTGCAAAAATATTATGTTTTGAGTGTATTTTTACTTCCGTTATCAGTTTAACGGCTGGACTTATTGGTGGAATTATTTTAAATAAGCTTATGTTTCTTCTGCTCATAAAGATGCTCAATTTTAAAGTATCCTTTGGATTTTCTATTTCTGTGCCATCTATCATAAAAACCTTAATTGTTTTTTGCAGCATCTTCTTTGTAACATTATTATCAAATTTATTTCAGATTAAAATATTAAAGCCTATTGAACTTTTAAAAGGGTCAGAGCAGGGGGAAAAAGAGCCAAAAACAAAATGGATTATGACTATTATAGGATTGGCAGCTCTTTGCGGTGGATATGGAATAGCTTTAAATGTCAAATCACCTCTTGCTGCGCTTAACTTATTCTTTGGTGCAGTTATTCTGGTTATGATAGGAACTTACGCACTCTTTACAGCAGGAAGTATTGCAGTATTAAAGTTTCTCAGGAAACAGAAGAACTTTTACTATAAGACAGAACATTTTATATCTGTTTCCGGTATGATGTACAGAATGAAACAAAATGCGGTGGGACTTGCAAATATTTGTATTTTGAGTACTGCTGTACTTGTGATGCTCTCAACTACGATTTCTTTATATGCAGGTATGGAAGATCTTCTAAAGCTTCGCTACCCGAGAAATATAGTTGTAACTGCTAGAGAAACTAATAAAAATCAAATACAAAAACTGGATGAAACTTTAGATTCTGAATTAAAAAGCGGTAAAATAGATATGAAAGATAAGCTTTATTATCTTGATAATAGTTTGGAAGTTATAAAAAAAGACAGTAAATTTTTATGTGTAAATAAAAATACTGATAAATCAAAAGTTTCTATGATAGAGGTTATTCCTATTTCAGATTATAATAGATTGGAAGGAAAGAATATTACTCTTCATGATAATGAAGTGATTTTTTTCTCGAAAGTAAAGAATTATACGGATGATACAATTAACATTGATAATAAAAGCTTTAAAATTAAACAAAGGTTGGATAAACCTGTAGACGGTTTAAATAATTCAATGATAGATTTGGTAGATACTTATATAATATTTGTAAATAATATAGATGATGTAGGAAAGAACAGCTTCAAGGAATATACAACTGCCTTTAATATTAAGGGTACAAATAAGGAAATACTATCAATATCTGATAAGTTAAATAAAAAATTTTCAGAGAATAAAATTAAAGCTAACGCCGAAAGTGCTGTAGCTGGTAGGGAAGAATTTCTTTCTCTATATGGCGGTTTGTTCTTCTTGGGTATATTTTTAGGCGCATTATTTTTAATGGCAACGGTACTTATTATTTACTATAAGCAGATATCAGAGGGATATGAGGATAAGGAACGTTTTGAAATTATGCAGAAAGTGGGAATGGACAAAAGTGAAATAAAGAAAACCATAAGAAGTCAGGTATTAATGGTATTTTTCCTGCCTCTTGTTTTTACAGTAATCCATATTGCCTTTGCATTTCCAATGATTACAAAGATGCTTGCTGTTTTAGGCCTGAAAAATGTAAATTTATTTATACTTTCAACTGCAGGAACAATAATTGTTTTTGCAGCAATTTATACAATTGTATTTTCTTTAACTGCCAGAGTATATTATAAAATTGTTGAATAATATCAAATGTAACCACCAATTGGTAATGTATTGAGCCAGCTGGTGGTACTTGACTATACCTTACTAAAACTCATGTCAACTAAGGACATAAATATAGATAAGTTATTAGTTATTATTTAAATTTTCACTAACAATTTTGGACTTTGCTTTTTTTGCATTTAGTGTATATAAATAGTATATAACTATTCCAGCAAACAACAGGGAAGCACAAATATAAAAAACAGAAGTTAAACCAAATTTACCGGCTATGGTTCCTCCTATAATTGGTCCCAGTCCTTGTCCAGCATCATAACCAATAAAATAAGTACTTGTGGCGATACCTACTCTGCTAGGACCTAGCTTTTTAACACAAGTAGCTTGCAGTGCTGGTGAAAGTGAACTTTGTCCTATTCCGTAGAGAACTGCCACTGCTAATATCATCCAAAGAGATGAGGAAATTACTAATAATAATGATGCCATCATAGCCAGGATAAAAGCAGGAAATGCTATAACTGACAAACCTTTATTGTCAAGAAGTTTACCTGAAAGTGGCCTGATAATAAGAATTACAATGGCATTTACTGTAAAGTAATAACCGATATTTGAGATATGCCTCTCATCACCTAGCAAAGCTAAAAAGCTTCCGATAACTCCATTCATAAACGTAAATAAGCAAGCAAGAACAGCAAAAACAATCAGTTCCTTGGCAAAAAAATCACTGATTTTAATATGAAGTTTACTTACATTTAAATTTTCTTTATTTGGTGGATTATATGGAATCATGGTCATAAGAGCTGCTGCAATCATAACAATAATACATGATAAATAAAATACATACTTAAATCCAAATCGTGCTGAAATCTCCAGTCCAAGATTTGGACTTATTGCAGTTGCCAAAATGTATCCCAGACCCATGAAACCTATTCCCTCACCTATTCTTTCTTTTGGCATATATGTTGTAGATAGAGCATTAATTACTGTAACACTTACTGAAAATGCTATGCCCTGAACAATTCTAAAGAAAAAAAGAGTATATATATTGTACGAGATTTTTAAACCTAATGCGGAAATTGCCAGAAATACGGTTGAAACAATTAATAAATGTTTCTTGTTGAATTTGTCAGTTGAAAATCCAGCAAATGGACGAATAATAATGGATGTAATTGCAAAAATACCAGCAACTAAACCTGCTATGGACATTGTTGCACCTAAACTAATTGTATACTTAGGTAGTATTGGTGTCATCATAGTAAAACCAATAAAGACGAGTGCGTTTATTATTAGCATTAGAATAAATGAAAAGTTCCATAGATTTTCTACTTTTGATTGTTCCATAAAATCATCCCCCAAGATTATTTTAATAGTATAGTTATAGATGAAGTATCTTACCAATAGGCCTAACTTTTATTATACTATAAATTGCAAAGTACAAAGATGAAGTATGTAAAAATAGGAAGAAATAATTAGAGCTTATCCGTAAATAATTTTCACCTTCATATAAATAAAAAAAATTCCCATAACTTTATCGAGTTCATAGCTATTTTCAATCATTACTTTTCGTAACATCTCTCTTTTTAGATGCAAAAAATTATTTAGGGATAAGCTCTAAAAAGTGAAAAATAGCAGTTTCAGATACAGAAATGATTCTGGAAGGATTAAAAGCATCAGGTTACTCTGTATACGGAGGGGTAAATGCACCGTATGTATGGATAAAGACACCAAACAATGTGACTTCATTCCTTGGAATACTAAATTATCTGGCTGAAAAGAGAACACAAATTGTATCAAATCATAAGCATTATAGAACTGTTATAGTGGACAACCCTTTTGGAAAGGCTTCCAGTGACCATGTGCTAAGTCCAGTGTTTTTTATTGCAGAACAGTTAAGTTTTCAGATAATAGCTTTGACAGCTTATGCAGAAGGAAAATTTATAAGGACATACTTTCCTATAGTGTACAGCTGCAGACTTAGAACTGCAGACAATGGCAGCAGCCAGATTATGACTAAAGAAAGAGAAATAAAAAAGCTTTCCTTGTGGATGGTGATCCTCAGACTTTATTCAGGATGGGGCAGTTAGAGCAGGTAGCATTTACGGATATACATTGATATAAGTTATAAATTGTATAATAAAACTATTTTGAGGCTAAAATAGAAATAGATACTGCCATCAAATAGTGGCAATCTCTATGCCGATATGATATCATATTCATATGAGATATATTTAAGAGACAATATAATGGTTGTATTTGGAATATATCTGAATATAAAATGCTCTTTTAAAAAAAGGAGAAATTAAAAAATGGAAAAAATGTTTTGTGAAAATTGTAATCAAAAAGTAAATTATTTTATAAAAACAAATACTATAAAAGAATATAAAGGTGAAATTGTAAATATTGAAGAAAATATTGCTGTATGTAATGAATGTGGTGAAGATATTTTTGTACCAGAGATAGAGAATGACAATTTAAAAAGACTTTATGCTAAGTATGCAGAATTAACGGGTATAATATCAACTGAGGAACTTATTAAATTCAGAGAAAAATATAATATATCACAAAGAGAACTTGTAGCAGTACTTGGTTGGGGCAAAATGACCATTAACAGATATGAAAAAGGTGCTCTTCCAAGCAAAAGCCACAGCGATATTTTAAAAGATATTATTTCCAATGAAGAAAGATTTAAATCGCTTGTTAAAGAGGCGTTTGAATCTAAGAGAATTAATGAAAAAGTTTATACTAAATTATCAAATTCTTTTAAAAGCTCTAAAAAGAATATAATTACTTCTCTGCTTGAACTTGAATTAAGCCATGAGGAAGATATATCAAATGGATTTAGAAAATTTGATCTTGAAAGAGTTGAAAATCTAATAAGTTATATTGCGTCAAAGGTTGATAATTTATACAAAACAAGTCTGAATAAATATTTGTGGTATATTGACTTTGAAAATTTTAAAGAAAATGTAAGGTCTATAACTGGTCTTAGATATGTTAAACAACAATATGGACCTGTAATTGAAAATAAAGGATATGAAAAGATAATTGATTTACTAGATGATAAATTTTATAAAGAAGAAACGGAAGACGTGTATTCTAATTCAACTAAAGTAAAAATAATAAGTAAGAATAATTATGATATTTCTATATATACTGAGGATGAGATTGAAGTGATAAATTATGTAATTGAACGGTTTAAAAATTTAAGTTGCAGCCAAATATCAGATGAATCTCATAAAGAAAAAGGGTGGATTGATAATAATATAAATAATATAATTTCTTATGATTATGCTGATGAATTAAAAATGAATTTCAAATAAAATTGTATTAAGTTATTTTGTATGTAATTAAGTTAATTGGGAAAAATTACCTTGACTTTTAACTATAATAGTTATATTATACTAATATGTAGAATTGCTTCTACATATTTATTTGTAATAATAGTTTTAGTTACTTTAGGTACACATAAAAGATGCTGAAAAGAAATGATTATTACGAGAGATGGGTTTTTAAACGAATTTTTAAAAAAAGTAAAAAAAACTGTTGTTAGAAAAGGACATCCTTGTTTAGCTAAAGATAAGGATGGAAATTATAGGGGGAAGAATCTTAAGTTTTTAAGAGATAATGGTTTAACTTTAGATCATGCTAAGGAAGCTATACTTCAGCTAAGCAGTAAAGATAGAGTTGGGGGACCTGAAGCGGATAGAAATGGATATCCTGGTTATGTGTATATGTTCAAATCTAATTATTTAACTGATGAAGTTATATATATAAAGATTAGATTCAATCCACCAGATGAAGTTATATGTATATCATTTCATGCTGATGAGTAATATTTTTTACAGCAAAATAATTCGATACTTAGAGTATACATGGAGAAAATATGATTAAAGAAAGAAATTATATTGTTGATGGTATTTTTTATAGAACAATTCAACTATTAGATTCA
>DAISLB010000077.1:0-7225 GCA_036820645.1 Clostridium sp. | reverse complement strand
AAGGGAGGATGTACCCTTGTTTGAATTAAATAATTTTGATGCACTTCAAATAGGTTTAGCTTCACCAGAAAAAATAAGAGAATGGTCAAGAGGTGAAGTAAAGAAACCAGAAACAATAAATTATAGAACATTAAAACCTGAAAGAGATGGACTGTTTTGTGAAAGAATTTTTGGACCAACTAAGGATTGGGAATGTCATTGTGGAAAGTATAAGAGAATAAGATATAAAGGTATAGTTTGTGATAGATGTGGTGTTGAAGTAACTAAAGCAAAGGTTAGAAGAGAGAGAATGGGACATATTGAACTTGCAGCTCCTGTATCCCATATATGGTATTTTAAAGGGATACCATCCCGTATGGGACTAATTCTTGATATGTCACCTAGAGCTCTTGAAAAAGTACTGTATTTTGCATCTTACGTTGTTTTAGATCCAAAGGAAACTCAATTGTTAAAGAAACAACTTTTAACTGAAAAAGAATATAGGGAAGCTGCAGACAAATATGGTGAGCAAAATTTTGAAGCAGGCATGGGTGCTGAATCTATTAAGAAACTTTTAGAAGAGATAGATTTGGATCAGTTGTCTGCAACCCTAAAAGAAGATTTGAAAAGCAGTACAGGGCAAAAAAAAGTAAGGATAATTAGAAGATTGGAAGTAGTTGAGTCTTTTAGAAAATCTGGTAATAAGCCTGATTGGATGATTATAGATGTAATACCTGTAATTCCACCTGATTTAAGACCTATGGTTCAATTAGATGGAGGAAGATTTGCTACATCAGATTTAAATGATCTTTATAGAAGAGTAATAAATAGAAATAATAGGCTTAAAAAATTATTAGATTTAGGTGCCCCAGATATAATAGTTAGAAATGAAAAGAGGATGCTTCAGGAAGCGGTAGATGCCCTTATAGATAATGGCAGACGTGGAAGGGCAGTAACAGGTCCTGGAAATAGACCTTTAAAATCTTTATCTGATATGCTAAAGGGAAAACAAGGTAGATTCAGACAAAATTTGCTGGGCAAACGTGTAGATTACTCTGGGCGTTCTGTTATAGTAGTTGGACCTGAACTTAAAATGTATCAATGTGGTTTACCTAAGGAAATGGCACTTGAATTATTTAAGCCATTTGTGATGAAGAAATTAGTAGAAAGTGGCCTAGCACATAATATTAAAAGTGCAAAGAGAATGGTAGAAAGAGTACAGACTCAAGTATGGGATGTATTAGAAGAAGTAATATCAGACCATCCAGTAATTTTAAATCGTGCTCCAACTCTCCATAGATTGGGAATTCAAGCATTTCAGCCAATACTTGTAGAGGGTAGGGCTATAAAACTTCATCCATTAGCATGTACTGCATATAATGCAGACTTTGATGGAGACCAAATGGCGGTACACGTTCCGCTATCTGTTGAAGCTCAGTCAGAGGCGAGATTTTTGATGCTTGCTGCTCATAATATATTAAAACCTTCAGATGGAAAACCAGTAGTTGTGCCTACACAGGATATGGTACTTGGTTCATACTATTTAACTATAGAAAAAGATGGGGCTAAAGGAGAAGGTAGAATTTTTTCTTCGCCGGATGAGGTAATAATGGCATATCAGTTAAAGCAGGTTGATATTAATGCCAAAATAAAAGTTAGGGTGACTAAGGTTAAAGACGGAAAAACTATAAGTGGTATAATTGATGCCACCCCAGGTAAAATAATATTTAATGAATGCATACCTCAAGATTTGGGATTTGTAGATAGAAGTAAACCTGAGAACGAATTTAAGCTTGAAATTGATTTTCTTGTAGCCAAGAAAAACTTAGGTAAAATAATAAATAAATGTTATATGAAGCATGGTGCTACTAAAACTTCCATAATGCTTGATAAAATAAAAGCTAGAGGATATCATTATTCTACTATAAGTGGTATAACAGTTTCCACTTCAGATATGGTGGTTCCAGAAGCTAAAAAAAGGCTCTTAGCTGAAGCAGATGCAGCAGTAGATAAAATAGAAAAAATGTATAGAAGAGGTTTTATATCAGAGGACGAGAGATACCAAAGGGTTATAGAAAAATGGACTAAAACTACAGAAGATGTTGCAGATGCACTTATGGATAATCTAGATAAATTCAATCCAATATTTATGATGGCGGATTCAGGAGCTAGAGGATCTAAAAGTCAGATCAAGCAGTTGGCAGGTATGAGAGGACTTATGGCAAATCCTTCAGGAAAGATAATAGAACTTCCTATAAGGTCATCCTTCAGGGAAGGTTTGGATGTACTAGAATATTTTATATCAACTCATGGAGCTAGGAAAGGTAATGCAGATACCGCGTTAAAGACTGCAGACTCTGGGTATCTTACAAGAAGGCTTGTAGATGTAAGCCAGGATGTTATAGTAAGAGAAGAAGATTGTGGAACTCATGAAGGATATGATGTTTCTGAAATAAAAGAAGGAAATGAAGTTATAGAAAGTTTAGCAGAGAGACTTACTGGCAGGTATTCTGCTGAAGATATTAAAGATCCAAAGACTGGAGAAATAATAGTACCAAAAGATTTTTACATGAATTCAACAATAGCCCAAAAAATAGAGGCTTCTGGAATTAAAAAAGTAAAAATTAGGTCTGTATTTACTTGTAAGTCAAGACATGGAGTATGTGCAAAATGCTATGGTATGAATATGGCCACTGCAAAGAAAATTGATATAGGAGAGGCTGTAGGCATAATAGCAGCTCAAAGTATAGGAGAGCCAGGTACACAGCTTACTATGAGAACTTTCCATACTGGAGGAGTTGCAGGATCTGATATAACTCAAGGTCTTCCTAGAGTTGAAGAGTTATTTGAAGCTAGAAAACCAAAGGGGCTTGCTATAGTAAGTGAAGTTTCAGGTACTGTAAAAATGGAAGAGACTAAAAAGAAGAGAAGTGTTTCCGTAGTTATGGATACCGGAGAAGAAGTAAGCTATGATATACCATTTGGCTCAAGACTTAAAGTATCAAATGGAGATGTAATAAATGCTGGAGATGAAATAACAGAAGGTTCTGTAAATCCACATGATATTTTAAGAATAAAAGGTGTTCAGGGAGCTAAAAATTATCTTTTGTCTGAAGTTCAAAAAGTTTATAGACTTCAAGGTGTTGATATAAATGATAAGCATCTGGAAGTAGTAATAAGACAGATGACAAGAAAGATTAAAATAGAGGAATCGGGAGATACAGAATTGCTTCCAGGAACTATGATTGATATGTTTGACTTTGAAAAGGAAAATGAAAGAGTGGAGACTAATGGTGGAGAACCAGCTAAAGGCAGGGTAGCTTTGCTTGGTATAACTAAAGCAGCACTTGCAACTGAATCTTTCCTTTCTGCAGCTTCATTCCAGGAAACTACAAGAGTTCTTACGGATGCAGCTATAAAAGGTAAAGTAGATCCACTACTAGGATTGAAGGAAAATGTAATTATAGGTAAACTTATACCAGCAGGAACAGGTATGAATAGGTATAGGTCTATAAGGATTAATACAGAAGATAAATTTGATGAAAAACAGATAAGTGATGAGGTGTAGAAGGCGTAGCATATAAATTATTGACATAGCAATATTAAAATGATAAAATACATCTGTATGTTTTTTCAAGAACAAATCATTATGTACTTTGTTTATATAGCATTGAAGGAGGGAATAAAATAATGGTTAACAGACTAAAAGGAAACAGGGTTGTCGGTTTAAAGCAAACAGTTAAAGCAATAAAGAACAGTACTGCAAAAACTGTTTATGTAGCTAAAGATGCTGATGATAAGTTAATACAGTCAGTAAAAGTGTTAATTGAAGATAATTCCCCAGAACTGATTTATATAGATACTATGAAAGAATTGGGAAAACTATGTGGTATAGATGTAGGAGCTGCTACAGCTGCTGTATTAAAAGATTAAATTTGCAGTATACTAAATAAGCTTTCAAGAATAATTAATATAAATTGTAAGATATTTTAATTGAAAGAGGAGGTGTAGATATGCCAACAATAAGCCAATTAGTAAGAAAAGGCAGAAAGACAATAAGCACAAAATCAACAGCACCAGCACTAAAAGAATGCCCACAAAAAAGAGGAGTTTGTACAGTAGTAAAAACTACTACTCCTAAAAAGCCAAACTCAGCACTTAGAAAAATTGCCAGAGTTAGGTTGACAAATGGATATGAAGTAAGTGCGTATATTCCAGGTATAGGACATAACTTACAAGAGCACAGCGTTGTTCTAATAAGAGGGGGAAGAGTTAAAGACCTTCCAGGTGTCAGATATCATATTGTAAGAGGAGCACTGGATTCAGCTGGAGTTGCCGACAGATTGCAGTCTAGATCAAAATATGGTGCAAAAAAGCCAAAACAAAAGTAATTGATTAATTAAGTTGAGTATTAGTGCTATGTCTTCAGCGTTTATATATATTTACAATATTTTATCATATTTTGCAGGAGAACAAAGCACTTTGCGGCTTTACTTAAAGCCGAGTACCGATGAACTTAAATTCTAATTGTTAAGGAGGGAAGAAAAGTGGCGAGAAAAGGACATATAGGAAAAAGAGATGTATTACCAGATCCAGTATATAATAGTAAGGTAGTTACAAAATTAATAAACAATATAATGGAAGATGGTAAAAAAGGAGTAGCTCAGAAAATATGCTATGAAGCTTTTGACATAATTCATGAAAAAACAAATAAGGAGCCAATAGAAGTTTTTGAAGAGGCAATGAACAATATAATGCCTTTACTAGAAGTAAAAGCAAGAAGAATTGGTGGTGCAACATACCAAGTTCCAATAGAAGTTAGACCAGAGAGAAGACAGACTTTAGGAATAAGATGGCTTCTTACTGCATCAAGAAAAAGAAATGAAAAATATATGAGAGAAAGACTTGCTTTAGAATTAATGGATGCAGCAAATAATACAGGTGCAGCTGTTAAGAAGAGAGAAGATACTCATAAAATGGCTGAAGCTAATAAGGCTTTTGCACATTATAGATATTAATATTAAAAACTGTTTTGGTATTTTTACTAAAGCAGTTTTGTCAAATCCTAAATTTACACTTGTGAGGAGGAAATTTAAGTGGGAAGAGAATATCCGCTAGAGAAGTTCCGTAATATAGGAATAATGGCACATATTGATGCTGGAAAAACTACTACTACGGAGCGTATACTCTTCTATACGGGAATAACCCATAAAATAGGAGAAGTACATGATGGTGAAGCTACAATGGATTGGATGGCTCAGGAGCAAGAAAGAGGAATAACTATAACCTCTGCGGCTACTTTTTGTAAATGGAAAGGCTATGCAATAAACATAATAGACACACCAGGACACGTAGATTTTACAGTAGAAGTTGAAAGATCACTTAGAGTTCTTGATGGAGCTGTTACTGTTTTAGATGCCAAAAGTGGTGTTGAACCACAAACAGAAACTGTATGGAGACAGGCAGATAATTATGGTGTCCCAAGAATGGTTTATGTAAATAAAATGGACTCAGTAGGAGCAGATTTTTATATGTGTATAAATACTTTGAGAGAAAGATTACACTGTAATGCAGTTCCTATTCAAATTCCAATTGGAACAGAAGATAAGTTTAAAGGTATAGTAGATCTTATTAAAAATGAAGCTATAATATATGAAGATGATCTTGGAACTGTTATGGATGAAGTTAAAATACCTGATGAATTAGCAGATAAGGCAGAAGAGTATAGAACAGCTTTAATTGAAGCAGTAGCTGATATGGATGAAGATTTAATGATGAAGTATTTAGATGGAGCAGAAATAACACAAGAAGAAATAGTAGCTGCTATGAGAAAAGGTGTTATTCAAAATAAAATAGTTCCAGTTTTATGTGGATCTTCTTATAAGAACAAAGGTGTTCAGCCAATGATAGATGCTGTAGTTGATTTTATGCCATCACCTCTTGATGTACCACCTGTAAAAGGTACTGATCCTGATACTAAAGAGGAAGAACAAAGAGTAGCTGATGATAATGCACCATTAACTGCACTGGCATTTAAAATTGCTACGGATCCTTTTATAGGGAAATTAGCATTTACAAGAGTTTACTCAGGAATTATGAAGAGTGGTACTTACGTATATAACTCAACAAAAGGGAAAAAAGAGAGAATTGCAAGACTTGTAAAGATGCATTCAAATCATAGGCAGGAAGTTGACGAACTTCGTGCAGGTGATTTAGGTGCTATAGTAGGATTAAAAGATACTACTACGGGTAATACTCTTTGCGATGAAAACAGTCCTATAGTACTTGAAAGTATGGAATTCCCTGAACCAGTTATACGTGTAGCTATAGAGCCAAAGACAAAGGCTGGTCAGGAGAAAATGGGTATAGCTTTAGCTAAACTTGCTGAAGAAGACCCAACGTTTAAAACTTATACGGATCAAGAGACAGGTCAAACAATTATAGCAGGTATGGGAGAACTTCACTTAGAGATAATTGTGGATAGGCTTCAAAGGGAATTTAAAGTAGAATGTAATGTTGGTGAACCACAAGTTGCCTACAAAGAAACTATTAGAAAATCTGTTAAAGCACAAGGTAAATTTATTAGACAGTCTGGTGGACATGGACAATATGGTGACTGTTCCATAGAGATGTCACCTTCAGAAGAAGGATATATATTTGAAAACGCCATTGTAGGAGGAGCTATTCCTAAAGAATTTATTACACCAATTGATAATGGAATTCAAGAAGCTGCTCAAAATGGTGTAGTTGCAGGATATCAAACTATAAACTTTAAAGTTAAGTTATATGATGGATCTTATCATGATGTAGATTCATCAGAAATGGCATTTAAAATAGCTGGATCTATGGCATTTAAGAATGCTATGAATAAAGCAGACCCAGTTTTACTTGAACCAATGATGAAAGTTGAAGTTACAATACCAGAAGAATATATGGGAGATGTAATGGGAGACATAAATTCCAGAAGAGGAAGGATCGAAGGAATGGATCCAAGATCAGGAGCTGAAATTATAAGAGCTTTTGTACCACTGTCTGAAATGTTTGGATATGCTACTACGCTTAGATCTAGAACACAAGGTAGAGGAGTTTATTCAATGGAATTTGACCATTATGAAGAAGTACCAAAGAGTATTCAAGAGAAAATTGTAGGAGATAGAAATAGCTAATTTTAGTTAATATATTAGTGTATTTAAGGAGGAAGAGTAATGTCAAAGGAAAAGTTTGAAAGAACAAAACCACATGTAAA
>DAISLB010000076.1:0-7242 GCA_036820645.1 Clostridium sp. | reverse complement strand
ACTTTATAATTCAGAGGACTACCGTCCTAAAAATTTTTATGTGCTAAATCTCTGTAATTATATTATTATTTACCTTATTAGAATAATCTTAGTTATTAGTAATAAATATTTGTCAAACCTACGCAACCTCTTTATGTTATATAATTATTTATATTGCTATTAACAATTAATAAAACAAAATCACGTTGGTTATTTAATTGGTTGAGGTAAAAAAATGTATAATGTATACTGAAGCACTGGCCAAGCTTTAACTCTTCGCACACTCAGACAAAAAGCTTGGCCAGTGCCTTTAATTTTAATGGGATGCTCCGCCCCAAACCCAGGCAGTAATACTTCTCCGTCTTATAATAGGCTAGGATTCCCTCGCACGGAAGCTTTGGACAAGCACTTTCTTTTTCACTTAGTTAACCACCTCATTAATTACTTAAAGTAAGATATTCCTCACATGGAGGTCTCAGCCCTACAGCGTCCAAAACAAGGACTTGTCCAAAGGCAAATTATATGAATTTCTATATATCACTTTAACAAATCATTCATCTTCTAGTGCTATCAATCCTAAATCAAGAAGGGCTATGCATAATAAACTCAGCAATTTGTATTTTTTAGTTTGCGCATAGTACTTCTCCTCATAGTTGTATATCTCTAAATTAACATCTCTAAAATTATCCAAATCATAATTTTCGATTCCTATACTTTTTATTGCTTTATCCATTTCATTAACAGCTAATGCAACAGTATCTTTATTTATTTTCTGATAACCAATACTTCTTTCATGTAAATATTTTTTTAGATCCGCACCCTTTTCTATTTCTATACTAAATGCATCTTTTATATAGTTTGAAGCAGTAAAACTTTCAATTGATGGATAGCTCAGCAGGAGTAACCCCTGTCTGTCATATTCATCATTGCTTTCCCTTGAATTATTAAGCTTATTCATTAAATCACTGATAAGTGTCTTATTCGTATTGGAATAATTATCTCTATCAAAAATATAAAATATAGCGGCTTTATCCACCGGGAAATTATAATCATCAATAAGCCTTTCAAATAAATTATCCAAATAGCCATTGGCATCTTCTATATCCTTAATGTTTGATTCTTCCGTATTAATGACAAATATGGAGGACAGCGGATTATCTTTTTTATTGTACGGCCTATATCTATCTAACCTATCCAATTTTTCATACTGGTAATCAAATATATTAGTGAATATTTTATACAATATTTTTATTTCTGTTTTAATACCCTCTACAATAAACAGTACTTTCCCGATTCGTTTGTTGTTATTAGCAAAAACTATTTTACTCATTTTCGTATACCGGCTTTCCGCCAAAAACTCCGCTCGTATACATTTTTTCTATGTTCTGTGCTTCTCTTGGTCTTTCATCAGAAAACCTATTTATAAAACTTCCATCGTTTCCTCTAAATTCAACTGCATACTCCTGGTCCGGTCTAAAAATAGTATTTGATAATAAGTTAGTTGAATGTGAAACTATAAATATCTGAGCCCTATTTGACTTTTCCATGAAATATCTAACAAGAAGTTCTTCTAAATCATTATGAAATGCACTGCTAAATTCATCTATAATTAACATACCTCCATTTTTTATAACATGGAAAAATGCAGGCAACATATTTAAAAGATTTCTATTGCCTAATGACTCCATCACAAATGGAATTGGTTCTCCAATATCATCTCTTTTAAAGAAAATGCTTTTGTTTCCTTCTGTATTTATAGAAATTAAGCTTCCCGTACTTTCCTTTGAATACTCTATTAATTGGCCGAAATTATATTTTTTAAAGAAACTATTAATATCCTCTACCCCATTATTGTCCAGGTACTCCTTTAAATCCAGGTTATTGTTTGACGGATTTATTCCTCTCCTTAGAAATGCATCGAGAAAAACTGAATTTATCAAATAGTTAAACCACTCTTTTAAAACAGGATAATTGTTAAACTTTGTATTAAAATATATGGATCTTAAAAGTAAGGATTTTTTATCAAGATCATCAAATACTTCATTATCTGTAATATATGATTTTGCACTTTCTCCAATCCTGTTTAGCATAATTTTATTATTCACGAGCAAAGTCTCAACCATAATTTTTTTTCCTGTATCATATTCAATGTTGTAATTAATAACGTTATCTCCAAATTGAAACTCATAGTGAAGCTTTATGTTGTCACTTTTCGAAAATAAGCATTTATATAAACCAATGTCAATTATTTTTTCTGCAAATAGTAATTCTAGTAAAAGCTTAATGGATAGTATTATGTTAGTTTTGCCTGATGCATTAGCTCCTACAAATATTCCACCTTTTAGTATTCCATCATCTGAAACATTTCTTTTTTTAAGAATTTTATAATTAGTGCTTGTAAAGTCTACTGTTGTTAAATGTTTAAAAGACTTAAAGTTTTCTATTTCTATTTTGCTTAACATTTTATCACCTTCTCCTATTTATATTATATCCAAATTTCAAACAAAGTGTATGTTTTTTACGTCTATTTTTATTTATTGTGTAATTTTTTTACGCTTATTGTGTATATGCAAAAGTTATACCCTATAAACTGAAGCACTGGCCAAGCTTTATCTCGTCCCTAACTCAGACAAAAAGCTTGGCCAGTACCTTTAATTTTAATGGGATGCTCCTCCCCAAACCCAGGAGGTAATGCTCCGATGTCTTATAATAGGCTCGGATTCCCTCGCAAGGAAGCTTTGGACAAGCACTTTCTTTTTCATTTATCTAATACCTCAATAATCACCTAAAGTAAAATATCTCTTATATACAGAACTTAACCCTGCAGCATTCAAAACAAAGGCTAGTCCAAAGACAATTTATAAATTATTTCCTTTAGCATCTCAAATAAGTAATGCTCCTGTATCTTTACAAAATCAGTTTTTATATTTTCACAAAATCAGTGCAAGTGCATATGTATGAATTTGAAATATACTTTCATAATCTTTTTCATTATCACCTGGAAAATTTATTACTACACATATAGATACTTTATATATACCTTTAATTTATCCATATGTTTTAAAACAATAAACCGCTGTATATTTTTTTCAAACACCAGCACTTTTTTAGTCCTCGTCAGCCTTATAACAGTTAAATTTCCAGGAAAAAATAAAAGGAAGGCTTCCTGCGGATAAAGTGCTTCCTTAATAAATCATAAAAAGTTCCTGTTTTAACTGTACTGCCGATGTATTCCTCTTGGGTCTTCCTGCTACGCATAAAGTATTTATTTAAATTCAATTTTTCATGCACGGCTGGCGCCTTTGACAAGCCCAGGGCTAGTCCACCTTATACATGCCCTTTACAGGGCAGGCATAAGGACGGCTTGATATATAAATTAATTTTAAAATGTTATTTTATTTACCAATTATATGGATAATGGGAAGTTAATAACTATAGATATTATCTACATTTCTAATATTGATGATGTCACAAATTTAGAAAAATATTCATTAACTAACCATACATTTTACTAGTTTTGTTCCATCACACAAATTTGGAATTTATTACTTCGTGTTATATTCAAATAATAAGTTAATTTATATAATATCTGCTAACAATCTTATGCCCTTTTCCATTTGCTCGATTTTAGTATTGCCATAACCAAATATTAATGCGTTGTCTATTCTGGACGCTGAATTATCCGATATATAATGTTTATTCATAGCCGTGATCTCTATATTTTTCTCGCTAATCTTACCCATAAGATCCTTATCAAAAGTAACATCTTTAAAAGTAGCTACAAAGTGCATTCCAGCCTGGGCACCAGTAATCGTTACACGCCCACCAAACTCTTTCTTAAGACATTGAATAAGATAGTTTCTCTTTTTAAGATACAATCTTCGCATCTTGTTGATATGACGATCAAAAAGACCTATTTCTATAAAGTTTGCTAATGCAATTTGTTCAAAATTTGGTGAATGTAGGTCAGCTACATACTTTATATTTTCTATTTTACGAAGCAATTTATTAGGTAAAACCATATATCCTATTCTTAATGCTGGCATTAAAGTCTTAGAAAACGTTCCTACATAAATAACCTGTTCTGAATCTAAATATTGCATAGACTGTATGGGGTTTCCATAAAATCGAAATTCACTATCATAATCATCTTCCACAATGTAAGTTCCGTGTTTCTGAGCATATTTTATCATTTCAATTCTTCGATTAATCGGAAGGACTACTCCAGTTGGAAATTGATGACTTGGTGTGGTAAATATCAATTTTGGAGGTTGTTTAGGTAATTCAGAAGTAACCATCCCATATTCATCAACCCTAATTGGTTTCATTGTCACCTGATTACTCTCTAATGTATGAAGAATACCATAACTAAGTGGATTCTCAACTAAGGCATATTCATAATCTTTCACCAATTGACATAATAGAGAAAAGGCTTGTGCTGCACCATTTGTAATCAGTATATTATCTGGAGAAGTGCATACACCCCTGACGCGTTCTAAATAACTAGAAAGTTGTGACCGTAATTTATAACTCCCAAAAGAATTTTGATAATCCATCTGCTTCACTTCGATGTTAAGAATGCTTTCCTTATATACCTGTGCCCATTTATTAATCGGTATATTATCCAAATCTGGAACCCCTGTACGAAATGATATTTTTTCTATGTCATTATCACTTTTATTAAAGTGTGATTCCGTTCTTATTTTAATTTGTTGGAATTTTACCCCTTCACATATATAAGTCCCTGAACCACTTTTCGTATAAACATATCCTTCCGCCATTAACTGTTCATAACAATCTATCACTACATTCCTTGCAATATTTAAATCTCTTGATAATTCTCGTGTTGATGGAAGTTTATCGTCTGATTTCAGATTACCGTTCAATATTGATTCTTTGTAATACATATAAAGCTGTTTCGACAAAGAAACTTTAGATTCCCTATCAATATTTATAAAATTCATATAAGCACCTTCCATATTTATTTCAAAATGGTTCCTTAAAATTTATTAAAATGTGGATCTTATAACGACCACTATATCATGATACATTATATCATATCAGTTAATAGAACTACATTAGGAGGTTATTATGAATACATTTAGTTTTTTAATTACATCATTTATCATCATATTAATTCCAGGTACGGGAGTTACATATACGATTTCAACCGGAATAACAAAAGGAAAAAGAGCCAGCATATTTGCTGCTTTTGGTTGTACTATGGGCATCATCCCACATTTATGTGTAAGTATTGCACTTTCATCATTTATTATGAAAATGAACAATAACGCTTTTTTCATTCTAAAACTAATTGGCGCAATATATTTATTATATCTTGGTATTGGCATGATAATATCAAAAACAAGTTTTGACCTAGCAAATAGTAAATCAGAGAAAAAAGTAAGTACAATAATTCGTAGTGGAATTCTTATTAATTTACTCAATCCGAAACTTACTTTGTTTTTCTTCTCATTCTTACCTCAATACGCAAAGTCAACCAGTGATAATTATATTACTGAATGTTTGCTTTATGGATTTGCATTTATGGTTATTACACTTTTGGTTTTTATAGGATATGGTTTACTAGCAGGAATAGCAAATAAATTTTTTATAAATTCTCCAAAAAGGATATCTCTACTTCAAAAAATATTTGGTATTATCTTTATCGTTTTTGCAATACAGCTTGCATTTAGTTCGATTTAAAATATTTATTTTTATTTAATAATGAAAAAGGACAGGGTAATTTAGATACCCTTTGTAAGATATCATTTTCCCTGACCTCTATATTATGTTTAAACAATATATAAACAAACTACTATTTGTATGTGAATTATATAAATAATATTTACTTACTATTTATTGAGTTGCTTAATATTTTACATATGACGCATTGTTTTACACTTGTGACATAAATTATTCTGTGACACATGCAATTTAAATCTATCATTTTTTATAGTTTTAATCAAAGCATTCTTCCAGTTATAGACACAATGTGAACTATATCTCACAATTTCAACTTAGCTTATAAAAAATTATAACATATTTTTCACGTTTTTCATGTTTTTGCACCATACCCTATCTAATGATACTATTACCTCAATTTGAATTTAATTATTTGAATTAAAAGAAGTATATTTAAATTTTTTTAGGATAATACTAGTATCCATTTCACCAAGTGCAAATCAATTTACAAATACTGGTATAATATAGCTATTTAGAGTAATTTGGAGTAATCCAGAGTTTCAAATTTTGAATTTTTATCAAAATTTAAGGCGTTTGAAAAATAAAAAATCATGTGCCAGGGCAAAATTCAACCCAAAATCAAAGTCGCGTATTTAAAAAACTGGTCAAAATAATTCTATTGTCTAAATAAAACAGTTGAGTAAAATAAGATATATAGTATCTGTTTCCAAAATAAGTAATTCGGTTTGCGGTTGGTCGCAGCTACCCTAGAATTACCCCTTTTTGAGAATCAATAATTTTATTAAAAATTATTGTTCAACCACGACTTTTGTGAAAATCTCTATGTCAAACAATTTTATGAATATATTTTTTACCAGTGGATTTTCTCAAATAGGCTTAAATCTGTACATTCACAAATTATCATTACAAAAATTACATATAGATTTAGATTTGACCACAAAATTCGATGTTGAACCAAAATTATTGATTCCAATCCACTAAAATAGTTCTCAAAATTATTATTAAAAACAAATTATTCATAACTACCATTTTTGATAAAGTATATTTTAGTAATTTATTATAATTATTGGAAAATTTAATAAAATTCTATTGCCGTTTCTGTTCCATTACTATAGAAACCCCCTTATATATAAATTGGTTCTCTAATTTCAAAATCCTTTAATTTTGTATCAGAGTCGGCTCAACCCACAATAAGTTAGTTTAATACTTGATTATTTCACTTTAGTTTATAATGTATACTTGCTATTGCAACAGAATAAATGTAAGTATAAAATATGAATTACGATAATACATAATATTAAGACATATATGAATTATTCTAATTTTTATTTTAATGGCATTAGGAGAGGGGGTTTTTATGAATAATGATCTTTAGTAGGAGTAGTATTTAAGTAAGTATAACAAGTATAAACTTTTTGGAGGTAATAACATGACTAAACTAGAAAATTTTATTTTGGAAGGTAATATCAAAACATTACTCTTTAAGTTTTCTCTTCCTGCCGTAAGTGTATTTTTAGCTAATGTATTATATAATCTTATTGATGCAATTTTTATAGG
>DAISLB010000075.1:0-7458 GCA_036820645.1 Clostridium sp. | reverse complement strand
GTTATCCAGGGGCGTAGCAGCCGTTATCCCCCACTTTATGAGAAGATGGGGATATCTGCAATAGCAAATATAGATTCATATTTTTATAGTAAAATAAATTTAGGAAGGAATTGTTTATGCATGAATTAACACAATTAATTAAAGATGATATGAAGCCTGCATTGGGGGTGACAGAACCAGGCGCAATTGCCTTTGCAGTAGCAAAAGCAAGAAGCTATACAAAAGGAAATGTGGTAAAAATAAATGTAGCAATGAACAGTGGTATGTATAAGAATGCTTTTACCTGTGGTATACCAAACGGCAGCGAGGTTGGCAGTGTCTTTGCTGCAGCGCTGGGTTATGTAGCAGGAGATGCAAAAAAAGGCCTTGAAGCATTGGAAAATGTAACAGAGAAGGACAATATAGAAGCCCATAAACTCGTAAAATCTGGTGCTGTCACAGTTGAACTCAGTGGAATTACAAGTAAAATATTTATAGAAGCTGCAGTTATTACGGAAAGTGATACAGCCGTTGTTACCATAGAGAATTCTCATACAAATATTACAAAAATTACTGTAAACGGGAAAATAAAGCTAAAAGGAGAAGGTAAAAAAGAGAATGGTGATGACGAGCTGTCAAAAGAAGTATTTGATATACATAAATATACTCTTCATCAATTATACGATTATATTACAACTGTTGATGTTAAAGAAATAAGTTTTATAAAAGAAGCTTATAAAGTTAATCTTAAATTATATGATGAATTATATGATGAAGGATTAAAGAACCCTAGAACAACATTTGCCAGACATCTTCTGAAAAACAATGGAGGAAAGGAAATCTCTAAAAATGAACAGTCTAGCATAGGTTTTACAATTATTTCAACAAAAATAATTTAGTAATATGTTTAAAAATATTATTATGTGCTAGAATGTTTAACAGGGATAAAAGGCATTTTCAAAAAAATAATAAGTCCACCTGCTAGTCTATTTTGTGTCATGGGTTGTTGGCAGAATCCTTAGATAGGATTCACTATCTGCGGAACCTGCCTCCTTGCCTGACGCAAAATATCCGTTGTATCTGGACTAATTATTCTCTTTCAGATGCCTAAACAGGAGTGAATAAATTTGTTTGAAATAAATGAAGGTATAATAAAAGACAGTTTAAATTTTGAAACCTACAAAAAGGGTGTTAGATGTTATCAAAATGATCAAGTAGAAAAGCTAAGTGTAAGTACTCAAAAAGAATTAGGGTGGAAAAAAACTACTATTGAAGGAAAAGTGAAGTCTTCTTCACAAATGCCTATAAAGTATAATGTAAGAATAATATATCCCAATAGCAATGAAAACATAAGCTGTTATTGTAACTGCAAGACATATTATAATTATAATACTCCATGTAAGCATATAGCTGCAGTGCTTATAAAATATGCTCGAGAAAAGAATAAACCAGCAATAAAGAAAAATGGTAGATTAATTCAACAATTAAAAGAAAGTCTGATATCCGCCAAGGCAAAGATGGAAACTAAGACTTTAAATCTGCAGTATAAGCTCCAATTTAATATTAGACGCAGAGAAAGTGAAGCTTTTCTGGAATTAAAGGTGGGAGAAGAAAAGCTTTATGTAGTAAAGAATATGAGGAATTTTTTAGAGGCAGTTATAGAACAGAATGACTTGAAGTTTGGTAAAAGTTTTACATATAACTCATATTTACATAAGTTTAAAGATGAAGACAAATTTGTTCTTAATATGCTTAAAGGGCTATATGAAATAGACAGGACTACAGAGGACATGGTAATGTATGGTTATCATTACAACAAAACACCCCAATTTTTAAGTGGAAAAAGGGCAAGGCTTACGGAAAATAACTTAAAAAAATTTCTTAATAATATAGGAGAAACAGCTATAGATTTAGTTATAAATGATGATAACTACAGTGAAGTTAAAGTAGTAAGAGAAAATTTACCTTTAGAATTTAAATTAGACAGCAGGGGAAATAATATAATTTTATCTCAAATCTCAAAGCTGCCTAAAGCTTTAGTCAAAAGTGGAAATTATTTTTATTATAATAATAAGATATATGTGCCAACAAATGAACAGGTAAGGGTATATAAAGCACTTTACAATACTTTTATTGAACAAAGAAATTCTAAAATTACTTTTCAGCAAAGTGAAAGTGAAGAAATAGCTTCTTATGTAATTCCAGCCTTAAAGAAGATAGGTACAAAGGTAACAGTGAATAACAGTATTAAAGAGAAATTTTATGAAGAATCTTTAAAGCCTTGTCTTTATTTTGATAAAGATAAAGATGCTGTAGTTTGTGATGTAATATTTAAATATGGAGATATAGATATAAATCCTTTAAAGGATAATGAGGCAAGGAAAGATGATGAGAAGGTATTGGTTAGAGATATTGAGGAAGAAGCAGCTATAGTAGATACCTTGACTGCTTTTCAATTTGAAAAGAGAGAATTTAAATTTATTTTAGAGGATGAGGATAAAATTTTAGATTTTGTAGGAGAAGGATTAGAAAAACTTCAGGAATCTGCAGAAATTTACTATTCGGACGCCTTTAAAGATATAAGAATTTATACTTCTAAAAGCTATAAATCCAATATAAGATTAAATGATGAGGATCTTTTAGAATTTACCTTTAATATTGATGGGGTAAATAGAGAAGAGTTAAAGCACATATTTGATGCATTAAAACAAAAGAAAAAATATTACAGACTTAAAAATGGAGGCTTTATTCCTCTCCAATCTAGTGAGCTTCAAAATATGTCAGATATGATAGATTATTTAAATATTAACACTTCAGATCTTAAAAAGGATCAAATAGTTCTTTCTAAATATAATGCTGTTTACATAGATACAAGCCTTAAGGAAAACAATATAACTTTTGTACAAAGGAATAAGAAGTTTAGAGAACTGATAAATAATATAAAGGATATTGGTGACATTGATTATACAATTCCAGAAAAGCTGGATAATATTATGAGAGGTTATCAAAAATTTGGATTTAAGTGGCTTAAAACTCTTTCAAGCTGCGGTTTTGGAGGCATTTTAGCAGATGAAATGGGTCTTGGAAAAACTCTTCAGGCTATAGCTTTTATAAAATCAGAGGTAGATGAAAATGAGGAAAAGCAGCCTTCTTTAGTGGTGTGTCCTACATCATTAGTGTACAATTGGGAAAGTGAAATAAATAAATTTCAGCCAGATTTAAAATGCTTAGTTGTATCGGGCAGCAGGGATGTAAGAGAAAGTCAGTTAAAAAAGATGAATGAGGCGGATATAGTTATAACCTCCTATGCACTTATTAAAAGAGATATAGAAGAATATAAAGCTGTAAAATTTAGACACTGCTTTTTAGATGAAGCTCAAAATATAAAAAATCCTAATTCTTTAAATGCTCAAAGTGTAAAATCCATTAAAGCTGGCAGCTATTTTGCACTAACAGGAACCCCTATTGAAAATTCTATTACAGAGTTATGGTCAATTTTTGATTTTATCATGCCAGGATATTTATTAAACAATAGAAAGTTTAGCCAAAAATACGAAGTGCCTATTATAAAAAATAGTGATAAAAAAGCTTTAGAGGAATTAAATAAACATACTAGGCCTTTTATTCTTAGAAGGCTTAAGAAGGATGTTATAAAAGAACTTCCACCTAAAATTGAACATAATATGGTGGTGGATATGACAGAGGATCAAAAGAAGGTATATGCAGCTTACCTTGAGCAAGCTAAAGAGGAAGTAAATAATGAAATAAGAGATAAAGGTATTAATAAAAGTAAAATAAAGATACTTTCTATAATCACAAGACTTAGACAAATATGCTGTGATCCCTCTACCTTTATAGAAAACTATGAAAGTGATAATGGAAAAATGGAAGCTCTTAGGGATATAGTACACAATAATGTAAATGAGGGGCATAAAATATTGTTATTCTCTCAATTTACCTCTGTGCTTAAAAATATTGGAGATATGTTCAAAAATGAAAACATAAAGTATATGTATCTTGATGGCAGTGTAAAAGCAGAAAACAGAGGAAAAATGGTTAGGGAGTTTAATGAAGGGGAAGTCCCTATATTTTTAATATCTCTTAAAGCTGGCGGAACAGGACTAAATCTAACTTCTGCAGATATAGTTATTCATTATGACCCCTGGTGGAATCCAGCAGTAGAGAATCAGGCCTCGGACAGAGCTCATAGAATTGGACAGAAGAAAACTGTAGAAGTTATTAGACTTATTGCTAAAGGAACTATAGAAGAGAAAATACATAAAATACAGGAGAAAAAGAAAGAAATAATAAACAATGTTATAGAAGAAAATGCTGGAGAGGAAATTTTGCTTTCTAATATGGGAAAAGAGGATATAGAGGAGCTTTTCAGTTAAATAAAGAATAATAAAAAACTATAGAACAAAAGTAGATAGTTCAAATTTCATATTTGGTGCTAGTCACTTTCACAGAGTGCTTATTTTGTTTTAGGGCTATTGGATAAATTTAGAGATTAAATTTAAGAGAGTAAAGCACTAATCGTTGGAGGATGGGTGCTTTTTCTCTTTGCTATCGATTTTTATGTGAATTCCAAGAAAATTAATTTTAATAACTAACTTAGAAATAAAAAGATTATGTTTTAATACTATCATAACAATACAAATGGTAGTAAAACTTTTTATAATCAATTCTAGCATATCCAATACCACCCCCCTAAGCTAAAGTGAAGTAATTCACCAATAGCCTAATACTTTTGTAAAATTTGAGATAGTGGAATCTCATATAGAAAAAGACAAGGAAATAGTAGATGAAGTTGCTTTTATTAAACCTATCAAGGATGGAAAAGAAGCTATGAGGGAACATTAGGCTCTTGAACATAAAGTAGATATTATAAAAGCTGAACAAGAGAATATGAAACATGAATTGGCTCACATATCTGGAGATACAAAGTCAATTAAAAGTGATATGTTTAAGGAGAAACTATCCTAGTTAAAGGATGAAATGAAAAAAAGATTGGTAGAAAGAAACGAGGTAATTATTAAATGGCAAAATGTACACTTTGTAATAAAAAAATAAAATTTGCAAGAAAATGTCCGGCTTTAAATGAAATTATTTGTTCAACTTGCTGTGGAAGTAAGAAAGAATCGGAAATACAATGCACAAATAGTTGCAATTATTTTGTGGAAGGTCAGATTAAAGAAAATAAAAAGCAAATAATGAAGCTTGTAAAAGAATCTTTTAACAGAGAAGAAGAAGATGTATATCAAGATGAGAGAATGTTACGATTAGTAGCACCTTTTGAAAAATTTATATTTAAAAATTATTATAATGATAGAAATGTTACAGATGAGTTTATAACTGATTGTTATACAAAAATATTTTATTCTTTAGAGGAAAAAGGAAGTATCTATAATTTTAATGAAATTGAAATGAGAATATTTGATGAGTTTAGAAAAATCGCTAAAAAAACTAAAATGCCAATAGAATCACAAAAGCTTATATTATTAAGAATGATGAAATCTGTAGATAATATGACTGGAGGCATGTTTGGAAACAGAATGTATCTTGAACTATTAAGAAATAATTTTACTGGAACAGGTATTGTTGCAGAAGTTATGGGAAAAATATAATATTTGTAACATAGAACCGCTTAAATTATTTATTTCTCGTATCTTTCTTTGAATTTATCTACAGCATTATCAACTAATGTCTTTTTTAGTTCGTTATGAAGCTTGCTTTTATCTTATTATTATACTTGATAAATGTGTTTAGTAGCTATATACTATTATTATGATGAATATGAAATTTAAAAATAGAAATAAAATAAGTTATACTTTTTTGAGGATAGTATCAAAAATTTCTGAATTTGACAAGAAAACCCGATATTATGGAACGGATAAACCTTTATACGAAGCTGAAATTCACATGATCAAATCCATCAAAGAAAATGAAGGTATTCACGTGACGGGTTTGGCTGATATGCTGGGCGTGACGAAAGGAGCAGTTTCCCAGACTATTATGAAGCTTGATCACAAAGGTATGATTATCAAAGATACTGATCCTCGCAACCAGTCAAGGCTTGTGTTAAGGTTGACTTCAAAGGGTAATATAGCTTATATGCATCATGAAAAGTTACATCAGAAATATGAGGAGCTTTTTAATGCCTTACTTGAAAATGCAACAGAAGAAAATAAGATGTTTTTAAAAGGCTTTCTTAATTCATTAGAAAAGCAAATTGATGCTTTTGAAAAATAAGAATATGCTCAATTTTGATTATGAAAGGAAGGTAGTGATATGCAGGTAATTGTAAGTAAAGCGTTTTTTTACGGCAAGAGTATAGCTACTATACTCTTGTTGGACATTAACTATGTTAAATCACCTTAAACAAAATCAAATAAATTATATATTTTTTAAACAAAGTGTATAGCACATATACACATATGAAAGGATATGATATTTTGAATTCAAACAACGAAAAACTTAAAATGATGCGTAACGAAAAAATTCCCAAAGTATTATTAAAAATGGGTATACCTACTATGATAGGTATGATGGTTTCTGCACTTTACAATGTGGTGGACGCTTACTTTGTAGGTGGTCTTGGAACTAGCCAGATGGGGGCTGTATCCATTACGTTTCCTATTGCACAGGTCATAATCGGACTTGGCATGACATTTGGCAATGGTGCTGCATCTTATATCTCCAGACTTCTTGGAGAGGAAAATGCAGACAAAGCAAATGAGACGGCTTCCACTGCAGTGTTTTCCAGTTTGTTTGTAGGCATTGTTTCTATAGCTGTATCTCTGTGTTTTCTCAATAACATATTGATCAGTCTTGGAGCTACAAAAACAATACTGCCCTATGCAAGAGAATTTGCCGTTATATACATTACAGGTTCAATTTTAAATATTTTTAATATTACTATGAATAATATTGTAACATCTGAAGGTATGGCAAAGCTAACTATGACTTCCATGTTGCTTAGTGGTGTGCTTAATATTATATTAAATCCAATCTTAATCTATCCTCTAGGTCTTGGAATCAAAGGATCAGCTATTTCAACTGTTATATCACAAGCTGCAGTTTCTATTTTATATATTTGGTATATGCTAAATAAAAAAGGATGTCTGAGGCTTTCTATACACAACTTTAGATTTGACAGTACAATTTTTGCTCAAATTTTTAAAGTAGGAATTCCAATTTTAGTTTATCAACTGCTGTCAAGTGCTTCAATGGGACTTTCTAATACTGCGGCAAGCAGTTACGGTGATTCAGCAGTAGCAGCCATTGGCGTGGTAACTCGTATCATGGCACTTGGAAGCTATGTTGTGTTTGGATTTATGAAGGGTTACCAGCCGGTTGCAGGATATAATTATGGTGCGAAAAATTATGACCGGTTAAATGAAGCCACAAAGATATCACTTAAGCTGACCTACGGACAGTAAAAAAGGTAAGTTTAGAAATAAAGGATAAAAACACATA
>DAISLB010000074.1:0-7654 GCA_036820645.1 Clostridium sp. | reverse complement strand
AATTAAACCTACTATTATATATGTCTAGAATTCAAGATGTTTTTGGCAACGTAAGCGGTTTATATTATAAGGATGCTTGTGCATATTTAAATTGCTGTAAGCAGAGCTTTTACAATGCTCTTTATGGATTAGAAGAAAAGGGCTATATACAAATTAATTTTTGCTACAAGGAGCAATCATATTGGAATATATTAATATTAGATAATATGTTTCTTAATGAAGCTGATGATAAAAAAGGTTATTTAAATACAAACAAGAAATTCTTATGTAGTGAATATTTTAAGAATTTAAAACTCAATGAGGAAAAGCTACTTATATATATAGCATTTATTTATCATGCTGAAAAAGGTTTAACTGTATATCCAAAGCGTATTTGTGAATGGCTTGGAATACAGTCTGTTAGTCTTGCATGGAGTTATATAGATGGTATAACTGCTATCTTACCTCATAAGATTATTCCAGGTAAACATGGCGATAAAATTTTGTTTGAAGCCAATAATACTGCAATTACTGAACCAAACATTGAAAGTGAACGTGAGAATTACTTAACACATAAATTACAGTATTTATTAAGAAAAGGGCATATTACATACACATCCAAAGATATAAGAGATCTAATTATTTTATTAGGTCAAAAAGCTGCTTTAGGTATAGGTAAAGTACAAAGTGTTATCCACTATGTCCTTGAGCAATATAATTCAATTCAAGCAGCACTTATTAATAAACTTCTTACCCCTGATAAATTTACAGGGGAATTGCCAGCACTATATATCTAAAAAATTTAGATATAGTTTTTAAAAAAGGCCTTCAAGTAAAAGGTCTATTTGTTGTGGAATAAAATATATTAAAGAGGATAAACTATTAGTAGTCTATCCTCTTTTTGTATTCTTATGCACAAATATTACAATTACTTAGATTATTTATACTGCAATTTTTCTTATATTTGTTCATAGTCTAAAAGCAAAAATTATTAACAATTGAAGTCCAAAGTTAAAACTTATACACAGTTAATAGTCCAAAAATAAATCAATTTATTATTTAATAGTCCAATTCATATCTGATATTAACAAGTGTACAGTCTAATTTTGTTTTGCCTTATTTTGCTGTAAGTCTTGATGCTAATAAGTTTGTGGCTTCTTTTCTTATGGGGATATTCCTTCTACTCTAGGTATTTATTCTACATAAGTATTTATTCTACAAGAGAATTAGAATCCGCTGGCTTTGTTACACTTTGTTTTAAAAATAAAAATAGAAGCTTCTATCAACATCATTAAGATGCTAATAAAAGCTTCTTTTAACTGTTTAAATTAAATATAAGATTTTGAGATTTAACTAATAAAATTATCTTCTTCAATTTTCCACTCATTATGAACTTTTTTAAAAACTACTGTATCTTTTACATTCTTTGAGCTTTTAGCTCTAGGATCATTGTCAACTTGTATTGTTATAGGCAATGATACTTTATTTTCGTTAATAATATTTAATGAACCTTTGCTGATAAGTGAGTATTTCATATTACTTTCATTAAAAATCATATTCATTAAATTATAATGGCTATCATAATCTTCTCTAGAAGGATCAATTAAATTAATTGCCTTATAAGCATCTTGCTCATTTAAAGCTGCTATATATTGTTTTAATACTGCAGTTACTTTTTCATCAATGCTTTTCTTTGTATTAGCAGATACATTTAAATTGCTTTGTTCTTGCTCTTGTGGATTTTTGCTTTCATTGTTGCTATTACTACTTTGTTCTTGTGGAGTTTTGCTTTCATTACTATTATTGTTTTGATCTGTAGCTTTACTATAATCTGGGGGTGTTGGTGTTATTTTGTTTGTATGATAATCTATTGTACTGCATCCAGTGAACAGCATAGTAGTAATTAATGATATTAATAGTAAACGTTTTTTCATAAAAACAGCTACTTTCTCATATAACTTATAATTATATAAGGAAGCAGCCGTATTCACCTTCCTTTCCTATAACATACTTTTGAAAAATTAACATTAGACTGAAATTCGCAGCGACTGAAGTTGTGGGGTTCTTAGGTGCTAAATAACTTCCAATATATCACGAATGATATAAAGACTGATTATTTTCCCTAAGACTTTCACTATCAAGGATTGCCACTGCAATCCATTAGCGATAGCATAATGCCCATTTCGAGACGTTTGATATAATATTTTTAGCAGTATAAACCTTTATCCCAGTGATTGGAATCATGGGCTTTCGGCTAAGCCTATGTAAGTTCCTTCATATAATTAATTGATTGTAGTTGAAGTTATAATCCACTTGTTTTTATTTTGACAAATAAACTGTAATGTCATTATATGTGAACCTTCAGGGCATTTTACAAAATCATACATTTTTTTATCTTCATAAGATACATTCACAGTTGCATCAGTTGGAGTACATTTTATAATTTTTATATCTTTTATATATTTTTTTGTTACTAATCTATTAGTATCTTTTTTGTATTGCTTTATAAACTCACTTTTACTCATATTATTAATATTATCTGCAAGTACTGCTTCCATAAAATCAGTATTATTGCTATTTATTGCATTAATATATCCTCTTGACATATTTAATATTTCTGTCATATTAGCAACTTGAATTTCTTGATCAGATAATTTCTCTGTATTTTCAACAACATTATATGAAAACTTATCATTTTGATTTGATGAATCTGTTTTTTTACTACATCCAGTTAAAGTAAAAGCTAACGTTAATGTTAATATACAAATTAATATAATTGCTGTGACATTTATATATCGCTTTTGGTGCATAATAAATACTTAGCGAGGATACCCTAATTTAAGAAATTAGGGAGAAACATTTATCCTGCTATTCTCCTTTCCTATAACATATTTTTTCTATAAACTAGTCTTAACTTAATAAGTTGCTTAATCTAAAGTAAGTTAAATCAATTTTTCTTTTTCTTATTACTAATAAAAAATACAATGTTCTCTGCTATAATTATTGTTAAAGCAAAAAGAAAAAGGTAACGGGATATTAATAATATTTTGCTTTTTATAAAAAAAGATGCAATTGCCATTGATATCCACACTATAAAAATTTTTTCTGCTGTAGTTGACATATAAATCATCCTTCTTCTAATTTCTTATATAGTTGGTTTTGCTATAAATTGTACATCACTATTTTTAAGATCAGTACAAGCAAAAACAACATTTCTATCATTATTAGGTATTTGAATCTTTGATATTTTTTCTGCATTTTCAATAATAATTAAGATATTTTTTCTAGGAGCTGGTGAATTTTTATAACCATTTTCTTCATTTCCTGTTTCTGAATTTATAATTCTATTAACTGCTACATTAAATATTTCTTCCTCACCATCTTCAATTGCAGCAATATCAAAAATTTTATTTTTTATGTACGCAATAGCTGTAAATGGATATTCTTGTTTTTGAAACCATAGTACAGTTGAATTAGTATTTATAATTAATTCTTTTAGCACTTCTCCAACTAAAACTAATTTACGATTAGGTGATGAATAATAATTACAATATACTTCTATTCCATCAGCTAAATAGTCAATTTTAATAGCTTTCTTTTTTATTAAATTATCAACAATTTTTTTTTGTTGGGCACTTTTTAAATTACCTAATACTTCAATTTGCCTTAAAGTTAATGTATCATATAAATTAATTAAATTTTTTATTCTTATTTCATCAGTAGATAAAGACATATTTTTCATCTGGTTACAGAAATCATAACAAAATGCAACCATACTCCTTTCCTTATTTTTATTGATTTTTATGATTTTAAAGCTAATATATTTTGCTCTCTATTTTTATATATTAAATTTTTTTATAAAATATAAAATGAAGGTGTATTTTTTAGAATATTCATAATTAAGGCTAAAACTAAATTCTTTTATATATACAAAAAAGGCTTCAGCACTTATTTGCACTGAAGCCTTTTTATTATTAATAGTTATTTAAGTTTTTTCTGCACTGCTGCAATTCGTTTAAGTAAGTTATATTTTACAGTACTGTATGGTAATTTTTCTATTGCAGTCTGCACTGCTGTAATTTTTTCTTCTGATGGCTTTTTCTCTGCTTCCTGCATTAGCTTTTCTGCTGTTACCCTTAACTGTAAGAACTCTTTCCTATCATTATCAGAAAGTGCATTTACAAGCTTTTCTGCCTCAGTTACACTTTCTACTGTATGATTAGATTCTGCTCTCTTAACTGCTTTCTCTGCTGCTCTAAGTTTATCTAATGTACTCATACTTTCAGGACTGCCTTTTATAGTTACCCTATCTAGTCTTGATTGATATGCAGTCTTTATATTCATAGTATCTGGAAGTACATCTATCTTATCTTGTGCAGCATCTATTGTTTCCTGAGTTCTTACTATCTCAGCGTGTTTTATTGCTCGTTCTGCATCTCTTTGGTAATTTAATTTAAGTGAAGGAGTTAATTTTGTATTATCTGCAAAGCTATCTAGCCAAGTTTGTAATCTGTCTCTATTTTTACCTTCTGGTAGTTTATTAATTGCTTCCTGAGCTTTTGCTATATCCTCGGTTGATTTACTGATACTTGCTTTATTCACTAATTTTTCTGCATTTCTAACATCGGCAAGTGTTTGAAGTTTTTTCTCGTTCTCTTTCTTACTTATAGTAGCATTTAATCTTATTAATCTATTAATCAGCCCTGATTTACCTTTCATCGGTGGTAATTTCATTACTGCAGAATAAGCAGTATTGTAATCTTCCCTTAGTAGGGTTTTCTCTGCTTTCTCTACCAGCCTTGTTGCTACCTGTAGATTAGTTATATTTTGCAAATCCTTTTCAGCCTTATCCTTTGCTTCACCTGCTGGAAGATTATCTATTATATTGTCTAGTTCATCCAGTTCATCCTGTGATACATCAGTCTTATCTTCTAACTCATCTATTTTGTTATTAATTATAATTTGTTGTACTATATCTAATCTATGATTAAGGTCTGTTTTTTCTTTCCCATCTGGAAGTGTATTAACGAGTGTTCTTGCACTATTAACATCTTCTTGCAACTCACTGCTTTCCGCCTTTTCTACTGCTGCTGTTGCTCTATTTATAGCATTTTGCAAATCAATAGCTTTTTGCACTTCATCAAGTCTATTGTTAAGGTCTGTTTTATCATTACATTCTGGTAATGAATCAACTAATTTTTTAGCACTATTTACATCAACCTGGAGCATACTGCTTTCTGCCTTTTCTACTGTTGCTGTTGCTTTATTTATAGCATTTTGCAAATCAATAGCTTTCTGTACTTTATCAAGCCTGTTATTTAGTGCTGTCTTATCAGCTGGTCTAAGTGCATCAACTAAGGTCTTTGCAGCATCAACATTTTCTTGTAACTTACTACTTTCAGCTTTAACAACTGCATTAGTAGCCGTTGCTAACTGTGCCTTATAAGCATTTTCAGTATCTATATACTTTTGTACTTCATCAAGTCTATCATTTAGTGCTGTCTTATCAGCTGGTCTAAGTGCATCAACTAAGGTTCTCGCAGAATCAACATCTACCTGTAGTTTACTACTTTCTGCTTTAACAACTGTGCTAGTAGCTGTTGCTAACTGTGCCTTATAAGCATTTTCAATATCTATATATTTTTGTATTTCATCAAGCCTATCATTTAGTGCTGTCTTATCAGTTGGCCTAAGTACATCTACTAGGGTCCTTGCAGCATCAACATCTTCTTGCAACTTACTACTTTCTGCTTTAACAACTGTGCTAGTAGCTGTTGCTAACTGTGCTTTATAAGCATTTTCAGTATCTATATATTTTTGTATTTCGTCAAGCCTATCATTTAGTGTTGTCTTATCAGCTGGTCTAAGTGCATCAACTAGGGTTCTTGCAGCATCAACATCTTCCTGCAGCTTACTACTTTCTGCTTTAACAACTGTACTAGTGACCGTTGTGAACTGTGCTTTATAGGCATTTTCTTCGTCAATCATTTTCTGATCTATATAATCAAAAGTTACAGTATACTCATAGGTATTCTCTGTTTCACCTTTATAAGCTATTCCATTATAGTTTTGTTGCCATACTTTAGTATCTGGTTTTATTACTGTTCCTGAATAACGATATACTCTTGTATCTACAGCAGGTTTAGTTACTGTTCCTGAATATCTGTATACTCTTGTATCGGGTTTTGTTACTGTACCTTCATAACGATAATCTCTTGTATCTATAGAAGGTCTAGTTACTGTTCCTGAATATCTGTATACTCTTGTATCAGGCTTTGACACTGTCCCACTATAATAGTATGTATCTGTATAATCTGCTCCTCTTCTTATTTCTCCTTCAGAACCTGACCCTGTTGGAGTACCTCCTCCAACACCACCACCTGCTCTACTTGAGTCATCCAAAGTTAATGTTCCACTATATCCGCCTGAATTATAATTTATGCTACCAGGAATATTGCTATATCTTCTTGAACCATAAAAATGCCATGAGCCATGAGAATATTTCCATAAATCATATGCTCCACCCGTTCGTGTTGTCCCTACAGTTTTGCTATCACCATAACTTCCACTATACAAATAAGGCGATAATGTACCACTGTAGCCATTCTCATAGTAGTAAGAGCTTGTTTTTCCTGATACATATTTGCTATCACCAGGAGTATAACTGCCACTATACAAATAAGATGATAATGTGCCACTATAGCCATTTCTATTGTAGTAAGGGCTTGTTTCTCCATATACATATTTGCTATTGCCAGAACTTCCACTATACACATAAGGTGATAATGTGCCACTATAGCCATTCTTATTGTAGTAGGAGCTTGTTTCTCCTGATACAGTTTTGCTGTCACCAGGAATATAATTGCCACTATACACATAAGGCGATAATGTACCACTATAGCCTTCTTTATTATAATTGGCATTAGTTTCTCCTTCTACAGTTTTACTGTCACCAGGGCTACCACTTATAACTTTACTACTGCCATCTTTATTTAATATACCAGTATAACCTTCTGCATCTGAATATTCCTTTGTATTATTAAAACTATCTGATGTGCTAATAGCTGTGTCTGCAACCTGCTTTGAGTATTTTTTTGGATTATAAACTGATGTTTTAGCTTTTCCATTTGTTAGCTTAAATGTAACTTGATCTCCATTAACAACATAATCCACATTGCCAGTATTTACTTTTATATTAGATACACTTTTTAGTTTTGGTATAGTTACAGATTTAGTAACAGACTGCTCTGATAAGTCATTAAACGTAACTGTTTTTGGTTGCCCAGCTATTTCTTCTGCTTTAGCTATATCTGAGCTGGAAATACTTATATTACCATTTACTACTTTGGGCGGTGTTATGTCCATTCCCAGATTAAACACAGAAACACATAATAGTGCTTGTGCTACTCTACGCTGCATTTCTTCTTTACTTAAAAAATTTTACATGATTAATTTTTTACCTCCTTCTATAAAATAATATTTCGTGCATTATATTAATTTTGTGTGCTATATATGATAATAATTTAAGCTAAAAATTATACATATAATTGTTTTATTATTACAAAAAGTAGTGTAAAAAATTATTCACACTACTTTTCTGATATTTATATAAACTTAGCCGAAAACCACTATCCCTTTAGGGTAGTGGATGAAGACTTATCCCTGCTCTTGAATG
>DAISLB010000073.1:0-7781 GCA_036820645.1 Clostridium sp. | reverse complement strand
GGGATAACCTTACTTCCTGCAAGTCTTATAGCTGGTGTATTATATGATAAGGTTAGTAATAGTGCTCCTTTTTATTTAGGTTCAGTAATAGCTTTAATTGCTGCAATACTAATGTTCTTATTTTATAAGAGATTTGGCAAGATGAATCTAAAGCTTGAAAAGGGGACAAACTATACCGCAGGATAGTCTCTTTTCTTGTCTATCTCATAGGGTATAGTTTACCTCCATTTTCCATACTAATTATTATTGTTTAGCTTAAACTTACCAACTATTTCATCAAGTTTTTCAGATATACCTTTAAGTTTTTTCATGCTTTCATTTATGTTTTCTATTGAATTATTTTGTTCTTCAACTGAAGCTGCTAATTCCTGACTTCCTTCGGAGGATTTTTCCGAAATAGAAGATATATTTTCTATAGACTTTACAACTAAATTTTTGTCTGTATCGACTTCATTAATTTTTTCAACAAGTCCATCTATGTTTAAAATCATTTTATCCATGGATTCTTTCATTATACTAAATGATTTATTGTATTTTTCCATACTGTCATTGACTTCGCTATTAGTTTTGGCTACACTTTCAACATTTTTTAATGCTGCTTTTATTTCCTCTCCTATCTCATTTACTACTTTCGAAATATCATTTACAGATTTCTTGGTTTCCTCTGAAAGTAATTGTACTTCTCCTGCTACTACTGAAAATCCTTTTCCTGCTTCACCGGCTCTTACGGCCTCAATAGATGCATTTAATGCAAGTAAATTAGTTTGTTCTGATACTGCTTCTATTTCATCTACTATTTTAACTATTGACTTGGATTTTTCAGAAAGATTTTCCATGCTCTTTGCTGCTTCCCAAACAGTTTTATTATTATCACTTAATTTTAAATTTAATGAGTTTATTTCTAATATTCCATTATCATTTATGTTTTTTACCTTTGAAAAATGTTCTTTAAATTTATTTGCATTATCTGCTATATTATTTATTTTGTCTGATAAATCATTTAACTTTCCATTTCCTTTATTTGCCTCAGATGCTTGCAAAACTGAATCACTAGCCATTTCTTCAGCTGTTTTTGATACTTGTTCTATTGATGTTGAGGATTCATTTAGTGCACTCAATATATTATGTGAATACTCAAGCATGTCATAAGAACTGCTTTTTATATCTTGAACTACAGAAATTAAAATTTTAGAAAGTGATTTTATATCTCCTGCTATATTTCCTAATTCATCTTGATTATTAATTACATTATCTAGCTTATCTGTATTATAGTTAAAATTTAATTTTCCTATCTGTGCTATTACATATCTTATATTATCTATAGGTTTTGATATTATGATAGCAACATATCTTGAAAATACAATAGCTGCAACTATGCATATAATGAATATAATTAAATTTAATGCTATAAGTGAGTGAAGATCCTTTGTGAATTCACTTTTAGGAACTGTAAATCCAACAGTCCAATTTGATATATTAACTTTGCAAGCTGAAAAATATTTGTTTATCCCATCATAATCATCCATATTTATAATTTGTCCATTTTTTGCTGTAATATTTTTATATTTTCCACCCATAAAATCATTTAAATTTTTAAGTTTGTCTTTTTCAGGTTTTAAATTTTTATATGGATGAACTAATACATTATTATTAGCATCTATTAAATATCCATAGCTATTTTCAATTGGTTTTGCTTTTTGTATTTCATCTGTAATAGAGTTCATTTTTATATCTTCAGAAATTACACCTAGTACTTTTCCATTTTTGGATACAGCCATAGATATTGATACAACCATCTTTTTTGTTACCAAATCATAATAAGGTACATATACTACTCCATTTTTTGAAATAGCTTGTTTGTACCAATCTCTTTTTGTAGAATCAAAATCTGCTGGTGGAACCCATCCTGATCCATCCAAAATAGTTTTATCTGGAAGCCCCATATATAAATCTGAAGTATTAGGATTTGATTTAAGCTTTTGCTTGAAATAATCTAATGATTTACTATTGTCACCTATTATGTTATTATCATACATATTATCTACAATATCTTTGAATTTTATGGTTTCCTTATCAAGCCATCCATTTACAATTTCAGAATATTTTTGGGATGATATATTCATTTTGCTACTATACTGGTTTATAAGTATATTTCTAGATATGAAATAACTTCCTGCAGATGAACAAAGCAATAATACCACAATCAACAGCAACATTGAAAAAGTTATTCTATTTTTTATACTTTTCATATAAGTGACCCCCCTTAAATTTGATAATTATATGAAATTTATATTTAAATATGAAATTTTTTATAATAATAATAATATTATATTACTATATTTAATACATTTTAAAAAGTATTAAAGTCAATTAAGTATTCAAAGTTATCCTTGTTATCATTAAATTTTATATTTTCGTCTGGTTTGTCGATAAGCGGCAGACTGTGTAGTAAGTTATCTTCTAGTCTTGTTACAAATAGGCATAATGTCAATCATTTTTTATGTCCCCAAATAACTGATACCATAAAATATATTAAAATTGATGCTTTTTATTATACCAGATTGGAAATATAATTAATAGAAAAAGGGGAATAAGTCAAATTTAGATGTGTTTGCATGTATCTATAAAAGTAGTAAAAGTATATTACAGTTATATTACAGTTTTGCCCAATATGAAATTTTCTATAGATTCAAATTATTAATGTGATATAATTTTATTATAAATAAAAGGGTGTTCTAAATTGGAGAAAAAAACTATATTAATTGTAGATGATGAATTGAAAATAAGGATATTATTAAGGGATTTAGATCTTCTTGAACTATCTCAAATGGAATCAGGATTTTTTTCAGTTAATAAGACTTATTTTAATATATCTTCTCTTATAAGCAGTATTATTTTTAAGTATAAACCTGTATTTGAAGAAAAAAATATTTGTATTGATGTAGAGTTTAAAGAAGAATTAATGGGTAATGCTGATATTGTAAGGATTGATCAAATAATAGTAAACCTTATAAATAATGCAATAGAGCATATAGATGATAAAAAAATAATTAGGTTGTCTGAAAAGGTAAAAGACAATAAAATAAGAGTAGCTGTTTTTAATTCCGGCCAACCGATTCCAGAAGAATCTCTTGACAAAATTTGATCCAGTTTTTACAAAGTTGATAAAGCAAGAACAAGAATTATTGGTGGGACAGGACTTGGCTTATCAATTGTCCGAGCTATTCAGATAGCTCATAAAAATGCTTATGGTGTTAAAAATATAAAAGCTGAAATATGAAGTATTTAATCAAAGAAGAATATAAAGAAATAAAATTTAAAAGTGTCAGGCTATATTTAGTAATGCCTGACACTTGAAACAATGACGTGTTTTTATTTTTACTTAGAAGGAGTAAGAGCAGATTGTATAGCAGTTTCTTGATCAGAAGTTATAGTACCTGCTGTTACCAGGGAATCAAGTTGAGTCTTCATTCCAACATTTCCTTTTTTATTTTTGCAAAAACCTACTTTTCATATTAGGGATATACTATTACTAATAATATTGGGTACGGTTTTTACTGGAATTTCTCACTCCTTATTCATAAACGGTTTAAAGAATATTAAAACGCAGACAGCAGGCGTTATATCAAGTCTTGAACCAGTTTATGGTATCTTTTTTGCTGCTTTTTTATTAAAAGAAATACCAACCTTAAGGGAAATTTTAGGTGGAATTATTATTTTAGGTACTGTTTTTTACTCAACTATTAAATCCAAATGTGATTGTTAGCTTGAGTGTTTTCGCGTATTGCAGTATATACTTAAATATAATATAATTTTGTTGATAATATCAACAAAGGGAGGATTAAATTCATATATGAGTCAAATAAAGATAGAAGAAGTATCATCAAACTTTATGGATGATGCAGTTAGGCTGGCAACAGAAGTATTTACTAATGAGCAAAATATTCCTGAAAAATTAATACCTATAAACGAAGATTTAAGTCCAATTTGGTGGTGTGCAAGAGTAGAAGAAGATATTGTTGGAGTAATAGCTAGTTGGACTGAAAATAATCAATGGCATTTGGGAAGATTTGCAGTTGATAGAAGACTACGGGGTTTAGGAATAGGCAAAAAAATGATTACATTTTCGCTAAATGAAATTTTTAATCTTGGTGCAGAAAAAGTCTTTATTGAAGCAAGAGATATAACTATAAGGATATTAGAACAATTTGGTTGCAAAGTAGTAGGAAAATCAATGGATTTTTATGGTGAACCGGTTACTCCTGGTACAATAAAAAAGTGTGATTTTATAAATAACTCAGAAGTTATATTTTGAAAATACTAATATGATTTTTAAAATCAATTGTTAAGTAGTGTTATTTTTAGATTGTTTTTCGATGAGAAACAATCTTTCTATTGTTTCTGAAAATAGTAAGTTAAAGAGTCTTTAGACTACTTATAGGTTTCAAAGATCTTATATATTTTCCTCATAGCCTGATTTTTTATCAGTCCAAAGATATTCTTTAACAAACCATTCTTTAATACTACTCTTCTAATCTCTTCTTTATCTCTAAAAGGAATTCTTCTGTATTAACTATTTTCTTATTTTCTAACTCTGAAAGTGGAGCTAAATCCTTAGTCATAACGCCTTCTTCAATAGTTCTGATAGATGTAGATTCAAGTTTATCTGCAAATTCAACTAATTCATTTATTCCATCTAGTTCTCCTCTTTTTCGGAGAGCTCCTGTCCATGCAAATAAAGTAGCCATGGAATTTGTAGAAGTTAACTGCCCTTTAAGGTGATTATAATAATGTTTTTGTACAGTACCATGAGCGGCTTCATACTCATAATAGCCTTCAGGTGATACAAGCACTGAAGTCATCATTGCAAGACTTCCAAAAGCAGTAGCAACCATATCCGACATTACATCGCCATCATAATTCTTACATGCCCATATAAAACCACCTTCTGATTTTACAACTCTGGCAACAGCGTCATCAATTAATGTATAGAAATATTCTATACCCGCATCCTTAAACTTAGCATCGTATTCAGCATCATATATTTCCTGGAATATATCCTTAAATCTATGATCATAGATTTTGGAAATCGTATCCTTTGAAGCAAACCATAAATCTTGTTTCATATCTAATGCATAATTAAAGCAGGATCTTGCAAAACTTTCAATAGATTTATCAAGGTTATGCATTCCCATTACAACACCTGGTCCATTGAAAACATGAATTGTTTGCCTTGTTTCTTCCCCTGTCTCAGAAGTAAACACTAATTCCATTTTACCAGGTCCTTCTACTTTGTATTCTACATCTCTATAGATATCACCATATGCATGTCTTGCAACTGTAATAGGTTTTTTCCATGTTTTCATAAGAGGATTTATACTGTTCACTATAATAGGTGTACGGAAAACTGTACCATCAAGAATTGCTCTTATTGTTCCGTTAGGACTTTTCCACATACTTTTCAGGTCATATTCCTTGACTCTTTGAGCGTTTGGAGTTATAGTAGCACATTTTACACCAACACCATATTTTTTTATTGCATTTGCAGCTTTAACAGTTATTTCATCATTAGTTTCGTCTCTTTTAACAAGTCCAAGATCATAATACTCAGTTTTTAAGTCTATGTATGGTTCCAAAAGTAAATTCTTAATCATCTTCCAGATGATTCTAGTCATTTCATCTCCATCCATTTCTACTAAAGGTACATTCATTCTAATCTTTTCAGTCATTATTAGTCCTCTCTTCATTTATATTTTTTTGTATAAAATATGAAATATTTTTTATATATTCATGTATTTTTTACCAAATATATTTTATTATAAAAGAAATAGACAGTACATGCAAGTCGTTGTTACATTTTACTCACGGTAATCGTATCCTTTTATTATACATTTAACTATTGTTTTTGCAATTATTCATTCTACTTTCTACTTTTCTTGCAGTATTAGATACGGTACTACCTGATGCAGTTGCATGAACTGTAACACCTCCAAAACCTAATGATAAAGTAACAGCTAAAATTACCATAAGCTTACAATATATCATTATTTTTCATTATTTGAGTTAATTCATAATATATCTGAATATAGATACAAATTATGACACTGTTTGTACAAATTATATGATATAATATATTTAATATAAAATCATATAAAGGGAAACAATGAACCATGATCTATATTAGGGCACCTGGATCATGTTGAGTTAGTGGTGCAACCGGCCCAATCTACAAAAATTTTAGTGGATATGGGTTTTTTTGCGTTAAAAAGACTATTTTTATAAGATATTTTAGAAATACTTTGGTCTCTTTGTCCAGAAAATAAGGATTATTCTATAATGATTAAAAACGGAAAATCTAGGAGGTATTAAAAATGAAAACTAAAATACTTGTGTCTTTACTAGTTGTTATGCCATTACTATTAAATCTAGGAGTTGCTGCAACAGTTAGTGCATCTTCCATCAACAATACACCTTATACTTATAATTTCTATTCTGAAAGTCTTGAAACTAGACTAGGTACTTTAGTAGCATCAGGAACTATACTTCAAGCTCAAGCAGCAAAAATATTGGACATATATTATATTGACGAAATAACTACAAAACAGGATATGAAAAATGAATTAGATGTTCTAGTAGCAGCAAAAACTATAACACAAAACCAAGAATATTCAATATTAAATTTATTTATTGATTTGAGTTCTAATTATGAAATTCCAACATCATCTAATGAACTGAGTTATACTAATATCAGTATTGATAGATGAGCATGAAATGATCCCCATCAAATAATACACGGGGACCATTTCATGCTCATTTAGAAACTGTTGTAAATTTCATACTTCTTTGCTGCTTCATCAGCTTATTAGAAGCATTTTTTAAATTGCTAATTGTTATTGTATAAGACGTATTATTATCATAATTATTTTTAGGCTGTATTGTTGGTTCACATTTTCTTTTTGGGTAGTATATTACAAAAAAGTGCATTCTTGATAAAGTAAAAATTACTGTTATAATAATAGCGAGGGTTAATTTAATAAGTAATATTGTGTTTCAAGTATTAATTATGTGGGAGGCAGTTTTATGGATGATTTTAATATGAGTAAAATTGAGAATATGATAAAAAACATAATAAAATATATGAAAGATTCTTCATATATGAAAGATTCTTCAGAAAAAAGTATATATAAAAATTTATTTTCTAAAGGTAAAATTGGTAGTTTAAAATTAAAAAATAGAATAGTAATGACACCTATGGAAAATGGCCTAAATAATAAAGATGCTACTGTATCAGATGATATGATTGCTTTTTATGCTGAGAGGGCAAAAGGAGGCATCGGACTTATAATTACAGAGGTAACAAGAGTTAATGATGAAAATGGAGTAGCTGACAGGCGGCAATTATCTGCTGCACACGATAAATATATCCCTGGTCTTAAAAAACTAGCTGATACTATACATCAAAATGGCGGCAAAATATTTATTCAGCTTCATCATCCAGGGAGACAGGGTTTTTGTGAAGTAAACGGTAACAAACCAATGATGGCACCAAGCAATATACAGTGTAATGTAGTACATCAAGAAACTAGGGAAATGACTACAAAAGAAGCAGAGGAATTAGTACAGGATTTTATAAATGCTGCATGTAGAGTTAAGGCAGCAGGCATTGATGGGGTTGAAATACATGGTGCTCATGGGTATTTGATTAATCAATTTTTAAGTCCTTATACAAATAAAAGAACTGATAAATACGGTGGAAGTTTTGAAAATAGAATGAGATTTAT
>DAISLB010000072.1:0-8392 GCA_036820645.1 Clostridium sp. | reverse complement strand
TGCCAATGGTACTGCAGGGGAGGCCCTGTGGGAGAGCAGGTCGCTGCCAGGTAATAGGGATCTTTAGCTCAGTTGGTTAGAGCAACCGGCTCATAACCGGTTGGTCCGGGGTTCGAGTCCCTGAAGGTCCACCATGTGGGGGTATAGCTCAGCTGGGAGAGCATCTGCCTTGCACGCAGAGGGTCAAGAGTTCGAATCTCTTTATCTCCACCATAACGAGTAACGTTTTGTTACTCGTTTTTTAAAGAAATATATTGTATAGATTGTTCCGTGGTAGCTCAATGGTTGAGCATTCGGCTGTTAACCGAAGGGTTGGAGGTTCGAGCCCTCTCCACGGAGCCATTTTTATTTTTTGGTAACAAAGATATTAATGCTGAAAAAGTATATTGATGATAGTTTAAAATAAAAGAGTAAACCCCCCTAAATTTTATATGCGCTTACCCTAACTTTTTTTATCAAATAAAAAAATCATATTGTACCAGACAGCATGTCCGTGCTATGATTCCGATTTTCCAATATCAACAAAACCAAATTTTTTATAATAATGGATTTTCTCAATATTTGTTACACTGTCTAGGTCTTTCATTGTTACTTGTCTTATTTTCAAGTTCGTTTTCTTTTTCCTCCTCTTTGTTTGTTATAGTATATCACATTTTATCACGGTATCAGCCTCTTAATACTCGTATAATATAGAATGCATATTTTAGGTACCTGTTTTCATAAATAATAGTATAAAAGTAAAATTATTTTGAAAATTTAATTAATTATTAGGAGGAATTTTAATTAGTAAATAGAATATATAATTAATCGGAAAGTAAGGGGAGGGATTGCTTATGAAAAAATATTCAGTAAATAATTTAAGAAATGTAGGATTTATTGGACATAGTGGTTGTGGCAAAACTACATTAACAGAAGCAATACTTTATTACACAAAAGTTGTTGATAGGTTTGGAAAAATTGAAGAGGGAAGTACTGTCAGTGATTATGATATTGAAGAAAAAAAGAGAAAGATATCAATAGCTTCATCTTTGGCTTCCTGCGAATGGGAAAATACAAAGATAAATTTAGTTGACATGCCAGGATATTTTGACTTTATAGGAGAAACTATGGAAGGATTGAGGGCAGTTGATGTAGCTATAATTGTTTTATCAAGTGTATCTGGAATTCAAGTGGGAACTGAGAAATCATGGAGTGGTGTCAATAAAAGTAAACTTCCTAGAGCTTTTTACGTGAATAAATTGGATAGAGAAAATTCGAATTTTGATAAAACATTGGTGGAATTAAAAGAAAAGTTTGGTATGTCTGTAGTACCAATCCAATATCCTATAGGAGAGGGAAATAATTTTAAAGGAATTGTAAACGTTATTTCAGGAAAAGCTAAAATAATGAACAAAAAAAACATACTAGAGGAAATTACCATACCTGAAGATATTTTAGATAAAATCGCAAAATGTAGAGATATGGTTATGGAAGCTGTGGCAGAAACAGACGAGGAACTTTTAGATAAATATTTTAGTGAAGGTACTTTAAGTGATGAGGATATTTATAAGGGATTAATAGGAGGTTGCTCAAAAGGTGAAATTGCACCTGTAATGTGTGGTTCTGCCATAAATCGAATAGGAATAGATACTTTATTAGAAGACATAATTCAATGTTTCCCATCTCCTGAAATTTCAGAAGTAATTAATGTTAATTTAAAACAAAAGTCACAAGTTATGGTTAAAGCAGATGAAAAGATTCCTTTTTCAGCTTTTGTTTTCAAAACTATAGCTGATCCTTTTGTAGGTAAGTTATCTTTATTTAGAGTTATGACAGGTAAACTCAAATCAGATATGACAGTATATAATGTAAAAAAAGATAAAAATGAAAAAATAGGAACCTTATATTTCTTAAAAGGAAAACAGCAGATACCTGTATCGGAAATAGGAGCTGGAGATTTGGGAGCTGTGGCTAAACTACAATTTACTAGTACAGGAGATACTTTATGTGATCCATCGTCTTTGGTTATATTTAAAGACATTGAGTTTCCAGAACCGGTGATTTCAATGGCGATGTTACCTAAATCTAAAAATGATGAAGATAAAATTTTTAATGGACTAAGTAAACTGTTAGAGGAAGACCCTACTTTTAACATATCTAGGGATGTGGAAAATGCAGAGACTATAATTTCTGGACAAGGTGAAGTTCACATTGACGTAATATCATCAAAATTAAAGTCCAAATTTGGGACAGAAGTTATTTTGCGAGAACCGAAAGTACACTATAGAGAAACTATAAAGAAAACTTCAGATGTGCAGGGTAAGCATAAAAAACAATCAGGAGGGCATGGACAGTATGGAGACGTAAAAATCAAGTTTGAACCCAGAAATGATAATGAAGATGATTTAAAATTTGTAGATAAAGTAGTTGGTGGAGTAGTGCCAAAACAGTATATACCAGCAGTTGAAAAAGGACTGAGAGAATGTATTAATCATGGGGTTTTAGCCGGATATCCTGTAATAAGAATAAAAGCCACATTACATGATGGGTCATATCATCCAGTGGACTCTTCAGAAATGGCCTTTAAAGTAGCAGCATCTTTAGCCTATAAGAAAGGGATTTTAGAAGCTGTTCCTGTATTATTAGAACCAATCTTGCATGTAGAAGTGTGTGTCCCTGAAGAGTATATGGGAGATATAATTGGAAACATAAATAAAAGAAGAGGCAGAGTACTTGGTATGGAATCTCATGGGAAAAGCCAGGTAATAATATCTGAAGTACCTGAAGCAGAAATGTTTAAATATGCTACAGATTTAAGGTCTATGACTCATGCTAGAGGGAGCTTTAAAATGAGATTTGAAAGATATGAAGAAGTTCCAGGTGTTGAGGCAAATAAAATAATAGAAAGTAAAAATAAAATAAAAGTTAGACAGGAATAAATTTCAGCTCCAATAGAATATAATTCTATTGGGGTCTTTTTAAAATTAAATATTGTGTATATTTTAATTCACTACAATGGATAATAATTTTATTAATCATTTGATGAACTTTTCAATTAAGGAGAGATTATATGTCTGAATACAAAATGAGCATAAAAGGTAAAATTACTTTGGAGGATTATAGCAGCATATATGATTATATATCAATAGTAAATAAAAATGATAAATTAACTATAGTTGTAGATAGTAATGAAGATAAAAATGTGGAAATAATATGTAACATGTTAAAAAATAAGTATTTCACTGTTAATCCAAATAAAACTTGTAATAGTGGAAAGTATTGTATAAAAGCATTTAAAAATGTGGATTAAATTATATAATTACCATTTTACTATAGTAAAAAATTATAAAATCTATATTTGTTTAATAAAAGTATGATATAGTTTATAGTAATACATGGGGACAAACCCTAAAATTATTTTACATGAAGACTACTCTCATTTAACACATACAAAAAAGGTAGTATAGTAAATATATAGTATATAATAGTATACATTAGAAAAAATGAGAAAATAATATTTAAGTTTAGTATTTATACATAAAACCAATGAATTTAGTGAAATATAGGACTTGAATAAAACCTAAATTAATAATATTATTAATTTAAAGTCAAAGAAAGTCAAAGTCAAGAAGGTGATGAATTGGCAAGGTTATCCGATATAATAGAAGACTTTATAAAAGAAATGTTTAATAATAGTGAGGAGACTAAACTTCAAATTGGCAGAAACGAACTAGCTAATTATTTTAGTTGTGCGCCTTCCCAGATAAATTATGTGTTGACTACTAGATTTACTATGGATAAAGGTTACTACATAGAGAGCAAGAGGGGCGGCGGTGGATGTATAATTATACGAAAAATAGAATTTGACTGTAACGAAAATTTACTTAAAACCATAATAGAAAAAATAGGGGATGCAATAACATACAATGCTGCTGTGCAACTTATAGAAACGCTATTTGAAGAACAGGTTATAACTGAAAGAGAAACCATAATATTAAAGACTATAGTAAATGACAGAACATTGAATATTTCATTGGATAGCAAAAATAAATTGAGGGCAGATATATTAAAATCAATTATAGTAGTTATATTTCATAGCCCTAAATTTAGTATGAATAGATAAATATATGATATAATAATTATTATATTAAATTACAGTAAATGTTAATCACATATGTATAGGAGTGATGATATGATTTGTGATATATGTAAAAAGAATGAAGCTACAGTTCATATAACGAAAATAATAAATGGCTCTAAGCAGGATATGAATTTATGTGAAAAATGTGCCAAGGAAAAGGGAGAACTTAATTTTGTACCTCAAATAGATTTCGTATCTCCGTTTGGATTTCAAAATATTTTAAGTGGAATTATGGACTATATGATAAACGGCAATAGTGAAGAAAATAAAACTTTTGATATATCTTGTAAAAACTGTGGTACATCTTATAGTGAATTTAAGAAAACAGGTCTTTTAGGATGCAGTGAGTGCTATGAAAATTTTAGTAATATTTTGAGTCCCGTGATTAAGAGGGTCCAAGCAAATTTAGGTCATACAGGTAAAATACCTAAAAACCAAGGAAAGAGTATTATTGAAAGAAATAAGCTTTTGAAATTAAAGTCAGATCTTCAAAAGGCAGTATCCTTAGAGGAGTATGAAAAAGCAGCAACTATAAGAGATTCTATAAAAGAGATTGAGAAGCAGGTTTATCAGAATAATGGAAATAAGAAGGAGGGTTAACTTTGAATAATTGGATGACTACTTGTGATGAAAGTAATGGAGGTTTGGTGATAAGTAGTAGGGTAAGATTAGCTAGAAATTTGGATAAAACCCCCTTTCCACATAAATTAAATGAAGAAAAAAGCAAACAGGTAATTAAACTAGTAGAGAATGCTTTTTATACATCTTCCAGTAATAAAGATACATTTAAGACCAATTATTTGTGGGAAGAGACTGATAATGAAAAGCAAAGTTATCTAGAAAAACATCTTATAAGTAAAAACTTGATAGATAACAGCCATAAATCTGCCTTTATACTAGATAACCAGCAGACTATAAGTATTATGATAAATGAAGAAGATCATGTGAGAATTCAATGTATAACGGCAGGGCTAAATTTAGAAGAGGTGTATAATGTAAGTGATAAAATAGATGATTTATTGGAAAAAAATTTGAAATATGCATTTAATGAAAAGTTAGGTTATCTTACAGCATGTCCTACTAATATAGGAACAGGACTTAGGGCTTCTGTTATGCTGCATTTGCCAGCACTTTCTTTAAATAATCAGATGAATGGATTTTTAAATGCATTATCTCAAGTTGGAATGACTGTTAGAGGATTATATGGTGAAGGTTCAAAAGCTGTAGGAAATATATATCAAATTTCCAATCAGGTTACTTTAGGAAGAAATGAAGAGGAAATAATGAGCAATTTAAAAGCTGTAGTTGTTCAAGTAACAAATGAGGAGAAGGCTGCTAGAGAGAACCTTATGAAAAAATTTAAATATGAAATAGAAGATAAGGTTTATAGAGCATTGGGTATATTAAAATCAGCAGTAATTTTAAATGCAAATGAATGTTTCAAGTTTTTATCTGATGTAAGATTAGGAATTGAATTGGGAATAATTAAGAATATAAGTAAGACAACTTTGAACAATCTTTTAGTAAGCACACAACCTGCCACAATACAAAAGGGAAATGAGAAAATTTTATCAGGTATTGAAATGGATATTAATAGGGCAAAAATTGTCAAAGAAAAATTAAATGTTGACGAAATTCAATAAAAGGATGGTGAAATATACTATGATGTTTGGAAGATTTACGGAAAGAGCACAAAAAGTATTAGTTTATGCTCAAGAAGAAGCACAAGCACTCCAACATGGATATGTAGGAACAGAACATATTCTTTTGGGAATATTAAAAGAAGAAGGAATATCCAGAAAACTTTTAAATAATATGAACGTAAACATTGAAACAGTAAGAAATTTTATAGAAGAATATGAGGGTAGAGGAGAAATAAATTTATACAATAAGGAAATCCCTCTTACTCCAAGGACAAAAAGACTTTTAGAGCTAAGTTTGTTTGAAGCCAGAAATCTAAACCATAACTATATAAGTCCAGAGCATATTCTACTTGCCCTTATAAGAGAGGCAGAGGGAGTTGCATTTACTATTTTAAACAATTTGGGAGTAGATTTTAACAAATTGAGGAAGGAACTTGTGGATTCACTTTCGGGAGAGCAATCATCAGTGAATTCAGGCAGCACTAAGAAAGAAAATGGAGAGCCAACTCCAACTTTAGATCAGTTTGGAAGAGACTTAACAGACATGGCAAAAGAGGGAAAACTAGATCCTGTTATAGGAAGAGATAAGGAAACTCAGAGGGTTTTGGAGATACTAAGCAGAAGAACCAAGAATAATCCTTGTCTAATAGGAGATCCTGGTGTAGGTAAAACTGCTATTGCAGAAGGATTAGCAGAAAAGATAGTATCATGTAATATACCTGAACTCTTAAAAGGGAAAAGAGTAGTAACATTAGACCTTTCTTCAATGATAGCGGGATCAAAATATAGAGGAGAATTTGAAGAACGACTTAAAAAAGTTATGGAAGAGATAAGAAAATCCGGTAATGTAATATTATTTATAGATGAAATTCACACTATAATAGGAGCAGGAGCAGCAGAAGGAGCTATAGATGCATCTAATATATTAAAACCAGCTTTAGCTAGAGGGGAAATACAATGTATAGGAGCTACTACTATAGATGAATATAGAAAATACATTGAAAAGGATGCTGCACTGGAAAGAAGATTCCAGCCTATAATAGTAGGAGAACCTACTAAAGAAGAGGCAGTTTTGATATTAAAAGGTCTTAGAGACAAGTATGAGGCCCACCATAGAGTAAAAATAATAGATGAAGCAATAAATGCAGCAGTAAACTTGTCGGATAGATATATTACTGATAGGTATTTACCTGACAAGGCAATTGATCTTATAGATGAAGCAGCTGCTAAAGTTAGAATACAAAATTTAATTGCTCCACCCGATCTAAAAAATCTAGAAGAAGAATTGGAAAAGGCAACTAAGCAAAAAGAGGATTCTATTACAGTACAGGATTTTGAAAAAGCTGCTAAATTAAGGGATAAAGAAAAGGAATTAAAAAATAAGTTAGAAGGATTAAAAACTAACTGGAAGACTAAAAAGGAAGTATCTACACTTACGGTAGGAGAAAGTCAAATTGCATCAGTAGTATCTCAGTGGACCAATATACCTGTGGAAAAGTTAACCGAAAGAGAATCACAGAGATTGTTAAAATTAGAGGAAATTCTTCATCAGAGAGTAGTAGGTCAAGATGAAGCAGTTAAATCTATTTCTAAGGCGGTAAGAAGGGCTAGAGTTGGACTTAAAGACCCAAAGAGACCTATAGGGTCATTCATATTTTTGGGACCTACAGGTGTTGGAAAAACTGAATTGTCAAAAGCTTTGGCAGAGGCTATGTTTGGCGATGAAAACAACATGATAAGAATTGATATGTCAGAATATATGGAAAAGCATACGGTATCTAGACTTATAGGATCGCCTCCAGGATATGTAGGCTATGAGGAAGGAGGACAGCTTACTGAAAAAGTAAGAAGAAATCCTTATTCAGTGGTACTATTTGATGAAATAGAAAAGGCACACCCGGAAGTATTTAATATATTGCTTCAAATACTTGAAGATGGAAGATTGACCGATGGAAAAGGAAAAACAATAAACTTTAAAAATACCATAATAATAATGACGTCTAATGTAGGGGCAGCTACCATTAGAAAACAAAAATCTATGGGATTTACTTCTGCTAAAGGTGATGAAAAGGAAAGTCAATATGAAAAGATGAAAGATAATATAATGGAGGAACTTAAAAATTCTTTTAGACCTGAGTTCTTAAACAGAATTGATGATATTATAGTGTTCCACAAGTTAGAAAAGGAAGATTTAAGACAAATAGTAAAACTTATGTTAAAAGATGTTTCCACAAGGCTTAAAGATCAGGAAATAGAAATTGGATTTACAGATAAAGCACAGGAACTTTTGACAAAAGAAGGCTTTGATTTAACTTATGGCGCAAGACCGCTTAGAAGAGCAATTACAAAAACTGTGGAAGACAAACTTTCTGAAGAAATGCTTAGAGGTAATGTTAAAAAAGGAGATAAGGTTGAAGTAGTTGTGGAAAAAGGAGAATTATTATTTAATAAAGTCAATTAATGATTGACTCAGATAAAATTAAACTTTATACTTTTTACAGTATAAAGTTTAATTTTTATCCGATGACTACCTGCTCTAATACTCCCACGCACTCTGTGAAAGCGATTCACACAAAATCAAAGATTTGGGATATCTGCTTTTACTCTGTGAAAGCGACTATCACCAAAT
>DAISLB010000071.1:0-8669 GCA_036820645.1 Clostridium sp. | reverse complement strand
TGCAGCTTTTTTTAAATAGGACAGGCGTAATTAAGCTTATTTTGAACTACGCCTAAAATATAATTAAAAATTAAGAGTTAAGAATTAATAGTTATGGACTATTTTCCCAGCATAACCTTCCTACATATCTATTACAAGCAGAGCTTTCAATTTAAATTCTACATTTTAAATTATTTATTTTTTGGCGCTGCAATAAAAAAGAATCTTGGAAATTCAAAAATAACATTTCCATTTTTCTGTACTGGATATTCTTTTACCACTCTCTCAAAAATATCTTGTTCAAAACTTTTCTTTTTTTCATCCGATAAAGCATTTAAATAAGGCCTTAACCCCGTACTGCGATACCATTCCATAATATTCTCATGAGATTTTAACTTGTGGCAATATGTAGTTTCCCACATGGAAAACTCTGATGAAATTTCTGAAAGCAGCTCAAAATATTCACTTTGCGTTAGATTGTAAAAAATTCTGTGATTGGGAAATTCCGATCTCCACTTCTCACTCGTTGAAACCTCGCTAATGATTTTGTGAATTGGTTCTTCGTAATTCATTGGGGTTTGTACTGCAAGCATTCCCCCTTTTCTAAGCAGACCAATCATATTCCGTAAAAGTTCATTGTGATTTGGTATCCATTGAATACAAGCATTTGAAAAAACAACATCAAAATCATTATCAAGTATTGATAAGTCTTTGCCGACATCACAAACTTTAAAATGAAGATTAGGGTAATCTCTTTTTGCTGTTTCAATCATATTTAAAGAACTATCAATACCAAGAATATATGCATTGGGAAATCTTTGAGCTAGAACCTGTGTGCTATTTCCTGGACCGCATCCAATATCAACAATCTTTCTTGGGTTATCAACGTAAATTCGATTAACTAGATCAATAGCCGGCTGTGTTCGTTCATTTTTAAACATTAGATACTGAGCTGAGTTCCAATCTGTCATGTTATCTCCCTCCTAAACTATGTAAAAACCTTTCTCATATTTTAACTTGTCACTAAATTATACCATCTAATATTATAATCATTATACACAAAAAGATAATGTGTTAAAACTATTTTTATCATCTTGACATGAATATCATTTAACGATATAGTATATTTAATGATATATCATTAAATGATATATAGGAGGTAACCATGGCTAGAAATAATTCTTTACAAATGGGTGAACTTACAGACACCTATTATTATATTTTACTATCTTTAATAAAACCAAAACACGGCTATTTGATTATGAAATCAGTTGAAAAAATGTCAGAAGGCAAATTTTCAATAGGTCCTGCATCTTTATATACAAGTATAAAAAAACTTCTTGATGCAGAACTCATAAAACTTACAGAGGAATCCGACCAAAAAAAAATTTATATTGCTACAGATAAGGGTATTCAATTTTTAAAAAAGGAAGTTGAAAGAAAACGTAAAATGGTTCAAATTGCAGAAAAAATATTTAATGACGAGGAGATGTTATAATATATGTTCAATACAAAATATGTTATAAGCAAAGGACTAGCTTTTGGAGAAGATGAAGAAATGGAAATGCTCTCTACGTATGCAAGTAAAGGATGGCTTTTATATAAATTTGGCTTTAGAAGTCCAGCTTTAGAAGCAGCATAATTTGCCTGACCAACATTCCCTACTATACCTACAACACTTGCTATATTTACTATGCTGCCTTATCTTTGTCTTAACATCTGTTTTGATACAAACTTAGTACAATTAAATGCTCCAGTAAGATTTGTACTAATTACCTTATCCCAAAGTTTCAACATTGTAAGCTAGTGATATTTCATCTGCTGTGTTAAACAAATTTAAAATTTGATAGCTTGTCTTCTCTTAATTTGAATACATAAGATTATTCTTTGAAATAAGGATATTATAGCAATGATTGTACTCATATATGTTAAAAATAGAATAAAAGCTGCACATCTACCATTTAAATATTCATTCATGCAAAGTACAATAAAAGGCATTATATAAAATGAAATAGCAGTTGCTCTTCCCATATAATCAAATACAAAAGTTTTCTTTACCTCTAATTTATAGTTATTTATGATTTTAGAAGTTACAAAGAAATCAATGATCTTTGCTATTATTACAATTAAAAACCACCAGGCAATAAGTTTATATTTTATCAGTGTTCCTGTAGCACACAATATAAATAGAAAGTCTGCTAAAACATCGAAAAAGCTTCCAAAAGTTGAAACTGCTTTAAAATGCCTGGCAATCTTTCCATCTATAAAGTCAGTCATATATATTGCAAAAAAAATGATTGCCAAATAAGTAAATAAGTCATCATTTCCATCTAAGACAAAATATTTATTCAAACATAAAGTAAACGCTGCTGTTAACACCACTCTTAAAAAAGTAATGAAATTAGGAACTGCATACCTTAAACAATCTTTCATTATCTACTACTCTCCAATTAAATTTTTTATTGCATTTTCTGCCCTAGTTGTTTCTCCTTTTAAAAGTTTTATATTTTTAATTTTACCTGCTCCCTTTGCCATTTGCACTAAGGGATCTACCTCTTTTGTAACCTTATTATCGGCGCCAGTTGAAAATATCATAACCTTTTTATTTGAAAAATCTTTAATTGCTTTCATATAAGACTCCAGCACTTGTGAATACTTTCCAGCATAAATAGGAGTTCCAAAAACAAGTACGTCGTATTTAGAAATATCATATTTTAATCCTTGAGATGGGTAATTAATTGTAACTTCATAGCCTGATTTATGCAAAGTTTCTGCTACACTACTTGCCATAGTTGAGGTTAATTTAGTTCTTGATGGCTGGTAAATAACCAGTGCTTTTTTATCGCTATTACTTGAAAGTAATTTTCTCTCATCACTCTTATGAACTATTGAATTAGCATTTACTACCCACTTAAAAAAGAAAATTCCACCAACTATAATAACAACTAACAAAATTAATACAACCTGCAGTACTTTTTTCATTATAATCCCTCCATTTATTAAATTAAACATTATTTATTTCCTGCTGACTAATTCTTGAAACAGCTTCTGAAGATTTGATAAAATTTTGGTTTTAATATCTTCTTTACTAACCATAGATCTGGTCCTGTTAATCCACATGGAACTTTCCCCGTGTAAATAAGCAAAGAATATATGACTTACAAAACTTGCCCTTTCTTCTGATAATTTCCCCCTAGTTGCTTCCATGATATTTTTATTAAATTCTTTTCTTGCATTTATTATTATGTCAGTTACTTCACTGGAAGGATCTCCATCTATGGATTCCATCCATATGAGTTTGTACAATCCAATGTGATTTAATGAAAAGTCAATAAAATTAGATAAGAGCAAATAATAATCTTTTTCTGGATCATTTTCAAAAGTTAAATTGTTCCTTGAATAATTTATCATCTTAATCAATGCTTGCCCCATAGCTTCCCAAAGTATTTCACTTAAGCTACCAAAATAGTTATATAAATTTGTATGGGCACACCCTACCTTTTTAGCTATATCCCTTAAAGTAACATTTTTAATTCCCTCATTTTCATCTACTAACTGCAAAGTTTTTTCTAAAATAATCTCTTTAGTTATTTGACTTTTATTACTCTTCATCTTTAATTCACCGTCCTTATTACCAGTGGTAATTACCATTGGTAATATAATATCATCATAAAATTTATATGTCAATATTTTTTATTGTATTGCCTCTAAAGTTTAAATTTACAAAAATCCAAAAGCTATTACATAACATAGGCGATACTCTTTCCTTTATGGATAATCTTAATATGTAAATTATCCATAAAGGTTTTAATTATAATATCCTGCTGGGTTGCTACTTTCTACCAGTTTATTTCCAAGCCAACTCCAACTTCTTTCACTTGTAAAAACTTATGTATTTCTGCTTTAACAGCAAAAGAAGTACAGTGGCAGGGATACAATTCTTTTACATTATTCTGCTTTAAATAGTCAATAGTTTTACTCACCTGAGAGTTTACTTCAAATAAATGAAATCCTCCTATAATTCCTAGTACCCTATTGTCTTTGCAAACTTTTTTTGCATATTCTACTATATTGCATATGCCGCTGTGAGAACATCCTGTAATAATATAGATGCCCTTTTCACTTTTATACACAAGTGCTGTATCATCCATTACATAATCATCAACTAAAGTTTTTCCAACAACTTGTTTGCCAATAGGTTTTGTATTTTCAAAGTCGTTTGTTCTTGGTATTTGTCCTAAAAAGATTATATGTTTGCTAACTCTTTTAGGTTCTTTGGAAAGAATTAAATTACATTTTTCTTTTAACTCTTCTTCTAAAATAGGAGAACAAATTTTTAAATTTTCTACTGTTTTTTCTTTAAATGCATCGGGATGTGCAAGTATGGAAATGTTATTTTTATAGTTTTGTTCAAAATAATACTTTAATCCCCCTGTATGGTCATCATGGCCGTGTGAAATAGCAATTGTGTTTATATCCTTTAAATCCACACCTAATGCAGTTGAGTTTTTCAAAAATATATTGGAATAGCCTACATCAAATAGGATTTTAATGTCTTCATCTTCAATATAATATGAGACAGCAGGTTCTCCATAATAATACTCATCTATATACGTATTGTTATCTACTAAAACTTTTAACTTCATTTTTTATCTCACTTCTTTTTAATAAATAATACACCTTCCATGTGTAAAAGTTTATTGCACAGTTTCATTGTTTCTTTAATTATCAACTATTTTTTTGCAAACTATCTTAGAATTTCTACCAATGTCTACTTTATTTCTATATTCTACTGTTTCAATATCACAGTTAGCTCCTATAGTGACATTATTTCCCCTCACTACTTTTGCACATGTATTTTCAAGATAAATATCATCGCCTTCAATTGTACCTGTTACAAGTTTTGCACAACTTGAGAAAAGACTTATCATCTTGATGAAAAAATGACCTGCTCCTAATTTCACCTTTATATTTTCACCACCTATGTCTTTTACTGTACATTTTCCATACATCTCTATATCTATATTTCCTGCATTTAGTAATCCATCTATATTAAAACTACCCCTTGCATTAAAATTTTCTGCTTCGCAATCCCCATTTATAGATGTTGAACCTGATATCAGTATATCTTCCGTATGCAAATTACTATCCATACGAGTAGAACCACTTATTTTAACCTTTTTTGCAGTAACACTACCTACTATATGAGAAGATCCACTTACAGTTATTTCTTCAGTATCAAGATTTCCACATATTTTAGTACTACCACTAATTTTAGTTATCTTACTTTTTAGATTTCCACCTGCATCAGAAGATCCTGATACTTTATAACAGCTGCACTCTATATCTCCATCTATTTTAGCAGAACCACTTATTTTTACTTCATTATACTTTCCGCCGCTAATTGTTCCCGTTCCAGAAATTTTTACATCTTGCAACCTTTCTTCCATTTTAAAACTTCCCTCCAATTTATAATGTTAATTTTGATTTTAATTGTTCCACACATTCGCCGGCATTTATCTTTAATACAAGTATTGCTTCAGTTTCAACATATATTTCATTTGGTATCAGCATTAAAAAACATACAGCAACTCCAAGCTTTCTTATAAGTACTACGTCACAATATCTTCCATCAAAGTTTTTATAGTTTTTTTCCAGAGTACTAAGTATTAATTTACCTTCTTCCAAACTTGCTTTACCGGATTTCAGAAACTTATCTACAATGTTCATAAATAACAATTCATTAAAATTAAATCCTCTACTTTCTTTATGAGTATCTTTATATAATGTTACAGCAGCCTGTGAAACAATGTTGTGTGATAATATATCACTTTCTTCTAAAAATACTGTTGAAAGATCTGGAGAAAATATATTTGCAAGCTCATCTAAAGATACATCGTCTTTGAAATTCTTAATCTTTTCTACCCTATCCAGTATTTCATTCTTTGGGAAAAATGTTTCTTGTCCTGTAAAACTAGATCTTTTTATAAACCATTCCTCTGGTATCAATTTTTTTCTCTTCCATCTATACAATTGGCCATAGGAAATACCCGTTATTTTAAGCAGTTCTTTTTTTGAAATTAGATTTTCCTCTTCCATATCTTCATTCCCTTCAATAATTTCTTTGATAAAAGCAGTGTAACATAACATTGTTACGTTAGCAATAATTATTTATTTCAACTTAAAAATTCGCCATAAAGCAGTAGCTGCTGAAGGCGAATTTCAATCATCTTATTTTTGATTTAATGTTTGATAAAATTTTCTATGTAGTTTTAATGGATAGCTCATATGTTTCATTATTCAAATACATCTCATGTTAAGGTTCAACCACAGTAAAATAGCCATTCTTTATTTTCATTATAGACCTAAAACCCTTAATAATAAAGGATTTAGCTAAAACTTTTCCAACCGTTTTTTATTTTTCATAAATAGAATAAAAAAGTGCCTCAATCCATTGCACCTCAAAGCGTTGAAGCACCTTTAAATTACAGGGAGGTTAGAAAAAAATTTAACTTTACAATCTTTTGGACTACTTCCCTTGTATTCTATAAATTCACACTTTTGTAAAACTCTTTGGCATGCAGCATTGTTTTTTTCCGTTTCTGCAGTAACTCTCAAAGTATTTTTCTGACTTAATGCCCACTTACAAATTGATTTCACTGCTTCTGTCATATAGCCGCTGCACCTGTATTTTTCGTTAATGCCATACCCAATCTCAACAGTTCCGCTGTTGTCAGGACATCCCATAAAACAGGCACTTCCAATGGATAAGTTATATTGCTTTAATATAATCTGCCAATTTGTATACCATAAATAATTTTCTTCATGTTTTTTAGCTTCTTCATAGAGCCCTTCCATTGCCTCCTGAGTATGTCCATCTAAATGTTCACCTGAACTATTTAATTCTAGTGCCCTTTCCATGCTGTCTACTCCATTTAAGAGAAGTTTAAACTGCTCCAAATTCAAAGGAATTATAGTCAGTCTTTCAGTATTTAATTTCATTTTTCATGTTCTCCTTAACTCATTATTTCTGCTTTAATTGAGTGTCTGTCACCAGCTTCTCTTTATATGGAAATCGTTTTTCAAAAGCTTCCAGATCTTCTTTTTTTATCTCAAAAGCTTTGTCTGCATAAAACTTGCCTGAAATGCCTTCTAAAGCACCCTTATAAAGTTCCAGTGCCATAAATTCTTCAAAATTTTCACCTGAAGATGTTTGAATACCGTATTCTTTTGCATTTTTAAAGCCAAATCGATGATAATACTTTGGATTTCCAAATATAATTACTGATTTATATCCTAACTGCCCTGCTTTTTCAATAGAGTGATTCATCAGCAAAGAACCTATTCCCTGACTTTGACAGGAGGGAAGTACTGAAATTGGGCCCATACACAAAACCTGAAATTCTTTATTTTCATCATTTACTACTTTTGCCTTTGAATAAATTATGCTTCCTACAATTTTATCACCGTCCAGTGCCACAAAACTCAGCTCTTTGATAAATGCAGGTACTTTCCTTATATTGTGGACAAGCAAGTGTTCGTCACATCCTGGTTTGTACACATTCCAAAATGCTTCCCTGGTCATATATTCTACAGTTCTATAATCTTTTTCTTCTTCCAATCTAATTGATACGTTCATTTTATCTACCCCAATTCCTCAATAATTCTTTAAATACATTGTAATTATACTATGTGCAGTTATAGCAAAATAACCTCCAAAACTTTTCAGAATTAAAAAATCGCCTTCAGCACAGCCAAAGACGAATTTTAATTATCTCATTTTTGATAAAATTTTTTGTATGGTTTTAGGGGACAGATAGTATATTTCAGATAGGTAGTCTATAGATGCTCCCTTTCTGTATTTGTTGTAGATTTCAAGGTTTCTGTAAAAGAACATATTCCTACTTCCGTTTTTTTCTCCCCAAGTTTTTTTATTACTTTGTTTTCTCGGTATATAGATATATTCGCCGTCAATGTAATCCTGAATTTGAGATACGAGTTCTGATGGCAATACATCTGATGCTTTTTTATAGCCCAATTCCGTGCTCCTCCTAATATATATTTTAGGATTGTGCAGGGGCTACTTTGTACTTGTGCAATAGCCCCTGCTATGCACACACAATCAACATTAACACAAAAATGTCTCCTCTCGATTTTAGTTCTTATATATAGTTAAAATAAATTCTTCTCCTGATTCTTGCAAAACTGGTTCCCTATCACCAATATCTTTCATTGTTTTAATTATCATAGGAATTCCCCTACCCAACTGATCTATATATCTCATATTTTCCATATACTTTACTAAAAATGGATTTCTTGCATAGGATACTCCTATTTTCATTTTTTCAATTGTAACAGTATTAGGTAATTTTCCCGGACTATGAAATTCAATACGATCATCAAACATAAAAATTCTTATTTTAGATCCTAAAATACTATAATTTCTATGAACAAGAGCATTTACAATAGCTTCCCTAAGCACCAATGTAGGATATTCTTCTTTTTCATCCCTCTTTAGTTGATTAATAGTTGATGGGTTTTTCATATTATTTTTTAGTATAACTAACATTTGCTCTGCTATATCTTGTAATCTTCCGCACACTACTTTTTTATCTGATGGCTACCTACTGTAACACTCCCACTTTTATCAAAGTGGGAGATAACAGTAGCTACGCCCCTAGATAATTCAT
>DAISLB010000070.1:0-8936 GCA_036820645.1 Clostridium sp. | reverse complement strand
CGCACACCGGGTTCTGTGGGGGTTAGAGTTGCCAATTGGGCAACTCGTCTACCCGGAGCTTACATTGTGAGGTGTAAGTCTACTCGACTAACAAAACTGAGGAGTATGCAAATGAAAATTAAAAAAATAAATATGATATTATCACTAATTTTTTAAGTTTATTATGTTTAGTTGGAACAGTTATTTTTTTGATTATTTCATGGAGAACAATTTCCGCTGAAATTAAAATAATAGATAAAAATTCTTTGATTGTGCTTTTAGTTGTTGGATGGATTATGTTTATTGGATTATCCGTTGTAGAAAAATTTCCACAAATATGGAATACAGGAATACAAGTAACCGAGCAAAACAAAGAAAAAGTATATAGGATTTTAAAAAACATGATAGGAACTATAAAACTGTTAGTAGCATTAGTATTTTCGTATTTGACGTTACAGTCAGCCACTGGAGAAAATCTATCACCTCTATTCCTACCAGTCTTTTTAATTTTAATGTTTGGTTCAATTGCGTTTTTTATCTTTCAACTATTGAAGAATAAATAGATAAATTCCAATTTAAGGTGTAGTATTATAGTAATCTGGAAGGGATGATAATACGATTGAGATAAAGATAATAAATCAAGATTTTTCGATATGTAAAATTAAAGATTTATCACAAATAGATTATTCAAATAAGTTTTGTTTTATTGGTAAGACAGACGAAGAATTATCATTAGTGTGCAGTACAAAATTAGTGCCTGAAAAAACAATTGAATGTGATAATGGATGGAAAGGATTCAGGATACAAGGCATATTAGACTTTTCTCTTATTGGGATTTTATCAAAAATATCTATGTTATTAGCGGAAAATAAGATTGGAATATTTGCAGTATCAACTTATAATACAGATTATATATTTACTAAAGAAGAAAATTTCGAGAAGGCAATAAACGTTCTTGAAAATAATGAATATAAAATAAGTTGATAAATTCCCAATTTAGGGTCTAGTAGTATAAATAGTACTTTGTGGAGGAGGATTTTAAATGAATAGTGCCATTTGGATTGCGATAGGTGCTGCTCTTTTATGCTCTTTAGTTGCTATAAATAAAAAAGACAAGAAGAAATAAATTCCAATTTAAGGTTGAGTAATATAAATATCAATTTTATGAGGTGATGAATATGAAACTTACATTGGTTCCACTTAAAGCAGAAAACATTGGAATGTTTAAACGAGACATGCAAGAGGCATTTCAATATGGATACGAAACGGAATGCGGGTCATCCGATGAATTAATTTTACCAGAAAAGGACATAGATGATTCACTCAATGCCAATGGTGCTGAAGCGTATCAGGCAATTGTTAACGGTGAGGTTTCCGGTGGAACAGTCATAACTGTTGATAACGAAACATATCATAATCATTTGGATTTTCTTTTTGTTAAAGTTGGTTGTCAAGGAACTGGCGTTGGGCAGGCACTTTGGAAGGCAATAGAAAATTTACACCCTGAAACAAAGGTATGGGAAACATGTACACCGTATTTTGAAAAGAGGAACATTCATTTCTATGTCAATAAATGTGGTTTTCACATTGTTGAGTTTTATAACCCATTCCACCGAGATCCAAATATGCCAGAGACTGTAGGCGGAATGGCAGCTGATGAAGGTGATTATTTCTTTAGATTTGAAAAAATATGAACAACCAATAGATATTTTTAATAAAATATTGGATGCTGGAAGAACTGGTTGGAACTGCAGCACTTGAAGAAGGTCAAATAACTAATACTAGACTTCAGATATTAATAAATAAAAACTCTATTGAGGTAAATAAAATATTAAGCTCATTAATAGATAAAAAATTATTAAAAACGGAAGGGCAGCGAAGAGGCACAATATATTTATTATCTGGCGTAGTTCAAAAACTGATATAATGCTATATAAATAAAAATGATCAATGCAGTAAAATAGCAGGATTAAAAATAATAACATGTCCATATTTGAACTACGCCTATTATCTAATATGTTTAATCACATCAGTTATTTAAATGAGAACTCCATAAATAGTGAAATGAACTCCATAAATAAGGAGGTTAACTCCATAAATAATAATGAAGATATACAAAAAAATTAATTGATATAGCAAAAAAAATAGAAAATAAAAAAAGAGTAAATTTAACTCTTATGGAGGATATTATATTTAATGGTATATTTTAAAAATAAATATTTTCCATTATGTCAAAAAATAGTCAAGCACTGCCCTTTTATCTGTATAATCAAATAAAAAGGCATATAAATACAATATTCCTTCTTATGACTTTGAGGATCTAGTGCAGAATGAAGGGGTGCTGTCAATTCAGCCCTATGACTTTACACTTGAAGATGAAGTTATTGCCTATGACCAGTCAGAAAAGATAAAACTTGCACTTTGCAAACTGCAGGATATAGAGATAAAAATAATTAAATCTGTGTACATGGAAGGCAGGACACTTAAGGAAACCGCTGAAATACTGGATATAAAATATAGGCATGCTATAGAAATAAGGAAAACTGCCCTGGATAAACTGAAAAAATATCTGAAATAGCATATATATTTATAATGGCAGGGGAGGGTGATATTTATGTATGACCAGCTGGTTAGTTTAATCAGCACCGTAGGGTTCCCAATAGCAGTCAGCATATACCTGCTCGTAAGGTTTGAAAATAAGATTGACCTTTTAGTCAAATCTATTGAAGACTTAAGAGAAGATATATCTGCCGTTATAAAAAACCAGGAAAAGAAATAGGTAAAAGCCTGTTTCTTTTTTTCTGCACTAATTTTGAGAAAGGCATATATATAAGTAAAAGGTCAAGAAAGGAGGAAGTTATTATGGCAGCGAAGTCAACAAAACTTTCATGTACACTTTCCATTGTAGAAAAGACGGGACTTAACAAACAGGGTAAAGACATACTTAAGAAATTTACACTAGGTAAAATCGCCATGGATGCAGCAGACCAGGATGTATATGATGTAGTAAAGGCTGTGGGAGATATACTTGCCTACCCTGTAAATGAGATTCAAAAAGTGGACAACAGCGTAATTACTAATGCCTAGAGTAAGGCTCAAAAATTAGGAAAGGAGGAATTAAAATGGCTAACAAACTTACTATGAGATTTACTACTGAAACAGAAGGCAAATATTTTTCACTGGGCATAGACAACATAAAAGAAGATGAAAATGGACAACCTGCAGTTACCCAGGAACAGGTTTTATCTCTTATGGATCTTATACTTGCAAAGAAAATATTTGTAACAAACAACGGTACATTAGTTGGCAAAAAGGACGCTAAGGTTGTAACAACAGACTCAAAAGAATTTGAAATGAAATAGATCATAAAGGTCCCGCAGATGTGCAGGACCTTTAAATTTAGGAGGCGGTATTTTGAATATAGTAAATTCTAATTTGAGCTTTAGGAGCAGTTTAAGTTGGGGCAATAATCCAGAAGTAGTTGTGCTCCACCATGCATAATCCTGATTTGGAGGACAGCAATGTAAAAGTTGTTCAGAGTAAGCTTATGAGCAGAGGTTACAGCGTTGGAAACTGTGGTGCTGATGGTTTCTTTGGAAGAGGTACACTGGAGGCTGTAAAGGGTTTTCAGAGAGACAGCAGGCTTGCAGTTGATGGTATTGTTGGAGTTAATACATGGAATAGGTTGTTTGGATAAATATTGTGGATAGTTGTTTTCAATACATATAAGGAATGTTTTTATCACGAAGTTTGTGGAAACCTTTCTTATATTATTATTTTAGAAAAAATTAAGTCTATCTATAAAAATATATTTAGTATAAGGGCAATTATGTTAATAATAGTAGTATAATAAATTTTAGGATATAAAGATGTGTCTATAGTGGGTTCATATAATATAGTTTCTAGTAAAGACATTTCAAATTCTGAAATATATCAATTATATTCAGATGCTTGGGTATCGATGGAAGATATAATGTTCTCTGTATCAAATAAAGAAGAATATAATAAGTCAATGAATGGGGATGCAATAGTAGGGGACGACGGAAGAAAATATGTTAATATGTCTGAGCAGTATAATAGTTATGAAAAAATCCAAGATATTCTTTCAAATTATTATACGAAAGAATATCTTCCAGTTGTTATGGATGATTTTTCAGCATTTAAAACTATGGCTGGAAAACTGGTAGCTCCTGCTGATGGAAATGTAGGTATATCATTTTATGATACTAAAAAGGTTCTTACAAATAGGCAAAACATAGATAACGATACCATTCAGGCTAATTATAATGAGTATGGTGCAGAAACAGGAGTTTTTATGGGTACCATAACAGTAACTTTAAGTTTTGAGAATAACAGCTGCAAGGTTTCTAATATTCAATATATTGATAAATAATTCTTAAACCTAAAGAATCAGATGGTTTCTATATTATTTAAAAGAAAAAGCTATTAAAGATAAAGGTGGAAATTAAAATGGATAAGCAAAAGCTTAAAAAAATTGCTACACCAGTATTAGTTATTTTAGGATTCATAATACTTGGATTTGGAATAAATAAGTATAATAAAATTCGGTCATATGATAATCTAATAACTGAAGCAAATAAATATATGGATTCTGATGAATACGATAAAGCAATAGCCTTATTTAAACAGTCTTTAGATTACAAAAATGATCCAAATGTTGAGAGAAGCATAAAATTAGCTGGAAATTTAAAAACAGCTAAAAGTATTTATGATAATGGAGTAAGTTTAATGAATAATAAGGACTATGAGGGAGCAATACAGCAGTTTCAAAAGATAACCCAGGAAGATGATAAATTATATAGTGCTGCTCAAAAGAAAATTACAGAATGTAAGAAAAATTTTATATCGCAGAATATAGAATTAGCTAATAATGATATTAAGAATAACAAATATGATGAAGCCAGCAAATACATAGATAATATATTAAAAATGGATTCTAATAATGCAGAAGCAAAGAAGTTAAAAGACAATATTGCTAAATTAGAGAAAGGGCAGGAAAATAATGAGACTAAACAAACAGCACAATCAGCTGCAGTTGAACAATCATCATCTAATAAAAATTTAACGCAAGAAGATGCTGAAGCAATTGTAAAAAATAACTTTAAGTATAATTCTTCCGAAATAGTATACTGTTATGATCACGATTCAGAACATGATGGTAAAGGGTTTTATGTAATACATGTATATGAAAGTCACCCAACACATACGGCCACTTTAGGATGGTATGGTGTAGAAAAAAGTTCCGGCAGAATATATGATGAAATGCTTAACAAATATATTAATTAAATTATATATAGATTGAATAAAGAAATGAATCTTTGCAATCTATGAAAGCAAAAATAAGTATTCAAGAAATACTTATTTTTTATTGCCTAATAAATATAAAATTATATTATATATTGTGAATAATATTTGTAATATAAAGTTACAAATATAATTATCATATTGATTTTAAACGTAAAAATTGTAATATAATATTACATATATAATTATAATCTAATTGTGCATAATGGGAGGATTGATTATGTTAACAGTTGAAATTATTGGAAAGAGAATAAGAGATTTGAGAGAAAAAAATAAAATAAGTTAGCAATCCATGGTTGAAGATCTAAAAAATATGGGTGTAGTTATGAGTAGGGAAACTCTGAGTAAAATAGAAAATGGCAATAGAACTATATCAGCAATTGAATTAAAAGCAGTATGCTCTGTTTTGAATGTAGAACCAGAAACTCTATTAGCAGAATCAGAAGAAGAAAATTTAGTAACCCTTTTTAGAAAAAAGAATGTAGGTGAAGAAACTCTTAAAAGTATTGAATATGTTCAAGATATGATAGTAGGATTTATTAATCAAAAGAAAATTTTGAGTAATGAGTTTGAAAATCCAAAACGTGAACCCTTATGAAAGGAGTAGCATTTATATGGGAATTTGTACACAATATTCAAAAAAGTTTTCTAAAAAGGAAGAAAAATTATTAAGAATAGAGATTAAAAAACTTGCAGAAGAAACAAAAATCAGTTAGCAATTGCAAAATGAATCATTCCTTTGCTATAATATTCTGCCAATATTATAGCAGAATAAAACAGAAATAAGAAATCAGAATGTCTTCTTTATTTTGCAATAAAAAGTCCTAATTGAGATGAGATAAATAGAAAGATAACACTATGGAACAGGTATAAAGCTTATAAAGGTTTAACTAAAGAACAGGAAAATGTTGTTACTCATAATTATTACTATGATCAAGATACTTTTCCACCACGTTATTATCAAAGAATTGCAATTAATAGGGCGGTAGAGGCAATTGCACAGGGACAGAATAGGATACTTCTTGTAATGGCCACGGGAACAGGCAAAACTTATACAGCATTTCAAATAGTATATAAGCTTTTTAAATCCGGTGCAAAGAAGAGAATTCTTTACTTAGCAGATATAAATATTTTAATTAATCAGACAATTATAGGAGATTTCAAACCTTTAAAAGAGAACATAAACAAGATTCAGAAGAGAACAGCTGATAAATCGAGAGAAATTCAGTTTGCCCTATATCAAAGTTTAACTGGAGAGACTGAAGAGAAGAAAGTATTTAAGAAATTTAGCAGAGATTACTTTGATCTTATAATAATAGATGAGTGTCATAGGGGAAGTGCTAAGGATGATTTAGCCTGGAGAGAAATATTAGATCATTTTGAATTAGCTACGAAGATTGGATTAACTGCTACTCCAAAAGAAACTAAAGATGTTTCTAATATTGATTATTTTGGTGATCCTATATTTACTTATTCATTAAAGCAAGGTATTGAGGATGGATTCCTTGCTCCTTACAAAGTAATAAGAGTAGGTATAGATAGAGATTTAGAAGGTTATAGGCCGGAAAAAGGTAAAAGGGATAAGTACGGTGAAGAGTTAGAAGATAGAATATATAATAAAAAGGATTATGATAAAACACTGGTATTGGAAAAAAGGACAGAACTGGTAGCTAAATATGTTTCTGACTATTTGAAAAAGAACGATAAGAGAATGGCTAAAAGTATATTTTTCTGCACGGATATAGATCATGCAGAGAGAATGAGAAAAGCTCTTATAAATGAAAACGCTGATTTATATTCAAAAAATCCTAAGTATAATGAAAATAACAGGAGATGATGATGAAGGAAAAGCAGAACTAGAGAATTTCATAACACCTTCCGAAAAGTATCCTGTTTTAGTAACTACATCAAAACTTTTAACTACTGGTGTAGACTGCAAGACCTGTCAATTTATCATAATAGATTCAGAAATAAATAGCATGATTGAGTTCAAGCAAATATTAGGCTGCGGCACTAGAATTAGAGAAGATTATGGTAAGATGTATTTTACTCTTATAGATTTTAGAGATGTGTCCAGGTTATTTGCTGATAAGGATTTTGATGGTGAACCTGTTAAAGTCAAAGATGTAAATTCTGATGAGGTTCCAGATGAAGATGATGAAGAAATTGATGATATTTCAGAAGAAGAGGAAAAGAAGGAGACAAGTTATGGAGAAGCTGGAGAATATACTGAGGGAGAAACTATAAGTGATCCGTCAGGTGAGAAAAGAAAGAAATATTATGTTTATGATGTAGAAGTTAAAGTTATTAATGATAGACTTGCAAATACAATCATTAATAATCTTTCAAATAAAGGAATGGAAGGTTTCCAGGTAGAATTAAGGTAATTCTTGTTGGAGAAGAATTGGAATATTAAAATTTTAAATAAAAATCATTTTTGAAACAACATTAAAAATCTTGATTAATTGCCAGAAAAAGGAGAACTAGAATGATTAAAGTTGCAGCAGCACAAATTAAAATCAGCGAAAACATCGAGGAAAACTATCATAAAGCACTCCACTATATTAGAGAAGCTGCAAAACATGATGCAAAGTTTATTTGTTTCCCGGAAGGACAGTTATCTAAGTATATTCCGCAGTATAAGGGATTAAAAGCAGAAAACTATGCAATCGAGTTGGATCATCCATACATAAAAGGATTCTGTGAAGTATGCAGGCAGACACATATTATAGCTAGTATTGCATTATGTCTGAAAATTGACGAAAAAGTATTTGCTTCAAATATGATTATCTCCGAAAATGGAAATATTTTAGGAATTGGAATTGTTATGTGCTTTGACCGGCACTATCCTGAGAGTTATCGAACTTGTGTATTAAAAGGAGCGGATTTCATTGTTGTTCCAGTAGGGGTATTTTTGCCCATCCCTCCAAAAAGGAGGAATAAGAAAATTATTCGTCTGTATTAGATACAATACCAGCAAGTGTGTCATGTACTGAAAAGTAAATTCCATAATTTAGAAATCTGTATTACATATCCTAATTGTATTTAGACAATACAAACATAATGTTCAATCAAAGTACTCATTAAAAAATAAAACTAGAGTGTCTTCACTCTAGTTGATGAACAAAATAAGAACATTGTTCATCAATCAGAAGTAATACTATATTATATATAAAAAATAAGTACTGGTTAATTACCAATACCTAACAAGCATTAATTTAAATACTATAAATGTTTATATATAAAAAATCCTATATAAATTGCTCCTACTATAATTCCTAATACTCCAGCTGATCCCGAATCCCATTTATAAGGCTTTACAAGACTTAAAACAGCGAAAACAATAGTACTAATGGGAATAACTATAAATATTTTTCCTAAAATCGTTTGCAATAATCCAGCACAAGCAAATAATAAAACTGCTAATATTAAAGAAATTACAGCAAACTTATTCATTTTATTTTGTCTTACAGCTTCTGGCATAATTATTACCTCCTAAACTAGTTTCACTAATTATAACATATAGTTGATTTGTTATCAATATTTACCTTTTGCCAATTTGTGTCAAGTTCTAGTGGGCAATTTCTTTTTTGAAATTTTTCCATTATAAATTCAGTCAAAATTTTTCTCTT
>DAISLB010000069.1:0-8977 GCA_036820645.1 Clostridium sp. | reverse complement strand
GTTTTGGTAATTATGGTATTATTGTTTAATTTTTTAGCCAGAGTACTTGGAAGAAAGATATATGAATCCTATACTGGTAAAAAATAAGGAGGAAAGTTGATGGATATAATATATACTAAAGATCTTGATTTGTATTATGGGTCTACCCAGGCTCTTAAAAAAGTAAGTTTGAATGTAGAAAAAAACTCCGTTACAGCATTAATAGGACCTTCTGGGTGTGGAAAATCTACGTTTTTGAGAACTTTAAATAGAATGAATGATTTAATAGATTCAGTTAGGATAGAGGGAAAAGTGTTTTTTGAAGACAAGGACATATATAAAGATTATGATGTAATAGATTTGAGAAAAAGAATTGGCATGGTGTTTCAAAGTCCTAATCCATTTCCCATGTCCATATATGATAATGTAGCATATGGACCTAGAATACATGGTATAAAGGATAAAAGTACATTAGATGAGTTAGTTGAAAATAGTTTAAAAGGTGCAGCCATTTGGGATGAAATTAAGGATAGGTTAAATAAAAGTGCTTTAGGGCTTTCTGGTGGCCAACAGCAAAGATTGTGCATAGCAAGAACCCTTGCGGTGGAACCAGAGGTGCTGCTTATGGATGAACCTACTTCTGCATTAGACCCTATATCTACATTGAAAATAGAAGAATTAATGGATGTACTAAAGAAAAAGTATACTATAATAATAGTAACGCATAATATGCAGCAAGCTGGTAGAATATCAGATTATACTGCCTTTTTCTTAAACGGAGAAATTATAGAAGCACAAAAAACTGAAAATATTTTTTATAAGCCCAAGGATAAGAGGACTGAGGATTATATTACAGGAAGATTTGGTTAAGTTATATTTTAAAATCATAGTATGTATTTAATACTTGAGGAGAGGTGATATTATGGCGAGGAGTAAATTTGACTATGCACTAGGGGAAATGCACAATGATGTACTTAGAATGGGGAGTGTAGTTGAAAAACAAATTCATCAGTGCATTGAAGCTCTAGTTAATCAGGATGCAAAGATTGCAAAACAAACTATAAAAAATGACGATTTAGTAGACAATTTTCAAAAAGAGATAGAAAATAAATGTATAAGATTGACTGCAAGGGAACATCCTATTGCTACAGATTTGAGGATAATATTTACTACATCTAAACTAGTAACTGACCTGGAAAGAATGGCTGACCATGCTGTAGACATAGCAAAAGTTACATTGAGGCTGGAAAATGAAAAATATGAAAGAAAGCTTATATATATACCGCAAATGACTGAGATAATAAATAAGATGATAAAAAGGGCATTAGATGCTTATGTGGATAGAAATGTAGAGGAAGCTTATGAAGTTTGCAAAATGGATGACGAAGTAGACAAATTATATAAGAATGTATTTAAAGAAATGCTAGAATTAATGAACAAAGATAAAAGTAGGATAAATCAATGTACCCAATTGTTATTTGTATGCAAATATTTGGAAAGAATAGCAGATCACGTAACTAATATATGTGAAGAGGCCATATATTTAGTTACAGGAGAACAAAAAGATTTAAATGAATAAATATATGTTTAACAATGCACTTAGGAAACTAGGTGCTTTTACTTTGCAAAATATTAACCTTTGGTGTAAATTAAGTCAGTGCTAAATTTTTAGTTATTTTTAAGTTTTAATTATTTTTAATTTTTAATGTGACGCAGATATTAAAATAGTATAATTCAAGCAATTAGTTATCATATTAATATTATATTCCACATATAATATAGCGGGGAATTTTGTATTTAATTTTAATGAATTTTATGTTATACTTTATAAGGTCGAAAATGTATATTTTCAATAATAGGGAGGGATATAATGTTTGCTTTTACTCCAAAAGAAGACAAATTCTATGAGTTCTTTGTGCAAACTGCAAATATTGCCTATACAGAAGCAAAATTACTGTTAGATTTTTTAAATAACCTAGAAAATTCAGACGAAAATTTAAAAAAATTAAAAGAGGTGGAACATGAAGGAGATAAAAAACAGCATGAGATATTGGAACAGCTAAATAAGACATTTATTACCCCAATTGATAGGGAAGATATATATATAATAGCGAAGGATATGGATGACATTATTGATTATATAGAATCTACAGCTAGTAGATTTGTTATGTTTAATGTAAACGAATGTACTGAAGAAGCTATTTCATTAAGCAAAATGATAGTTCAATGTTGTAGGGAACTTATCATCATAATGGAAGAGCTGAAAAATATGAAAACAAGCAAACAGTTATCAAAGAAAATAATAGAAGTAAATAGGATAGAAGAAGACGGAGATGTAATTTCAAGAAAAGCTATAGGTGATATATTTAGAAAAGACATGAAAGTTATAGATGTTATAAAATGGAGAGAAATATATCAACATCTTGAGGACACCTTAGATGCCTGTGAGGATTTAGCTAACGTTATTGAAGGAGTAGTAATGAAAAATGCCTAATACTTTAGTGATGACTATTTTAATAGTTGTAATTGCAGTTATATTTGATGTTATTAATGGTTTTCATGACAGTGCTAATGCTATAGCCTGTGCCGTATCTACAAGGTCTCTAACTTTAAGAGAGGCTGTTATAATTTCTGCAGTCTTAAATTTTACAGGTGCTTTTTTAAGCGTTTCAGTTGCGGAAACTGTGGGAAAAGGTATAGTTAATCCTAATAACATAACCCAGGAAGTAATTATAGCAGCACTTATAGGAGCTATAATTTGGAACTTAATAACTTGGTATTTTGGAATACCTAGTAGTTCTTCCCACGCACTTATAGGAGGAATAGTAGGATCCTCAATTATATATAAAGGTACATTTCTAATTGTCAATTGGTCAACTCTTTTTTGGAAAGTTATTTTGTGGCTCATATTGTCACCAATAATAGGATTTATAGTGGGATTTATTCTTATGAATGTAATAAAAGCATTTCTAGTAAATACGAGGCCTTCTACTGTAACTAGAGTATTTTCAAAAGCTGAAATTTTTTCTACCATGTTTTTAGCTCTAAGTCATGGTGGAAATGATGCTCAAAAAACTATGGGAGTTATAACTATGACCCTTGTGAGTGCTGGGTTTATAAAAGAATTTTCAGTACCTATCTGGGTAAAAATAACCTGTGCACTTGCTATGGCATGTGGAACTGCAATGGGAGGAAAAAGGATAATTAAAACCATGGGTTCTAAAATGGCTAAAATAGTGCCTGTAAGTGGTTTTGCAGCGGAAATGGGATCTTCTGTGGTAATACTAATAGCTACTATCTTTCAATCACCTGTTAGCACAACTCATATAATAAATTCAGCTATAATGGGAGTGGGTTCAGCTAAAAGACTTTCAGCAGTCAGGTGGTCTGTAGTTAAAGATATAGTTATCACCTGGGTATTTACCATACCGAGCTGTGCGATTATTTCAGGAATTGTATTGCTTTTAATAAATTTAGTATGATTTTAACAAAATCTCTTCTATTAATTTAGGGAGATTTTTTGTTTGAAAAGTTTAATAATTGACTAAATATACATATTAGGTTATATTCTAAATGTATGTTAGGGTTTCTAGAGCTTAATTTTGTAACTTAGTAAATTAAAATTATCATATTATAAATCTTAGCTGGGAGTTGTATAAATGAGAAACAAAATCAAAGCAATTAAATCTAAAAGTATTGCTGAAGAAATGGGAATAGAAAAGGGAGATTGTCTTTTATCCATTAATGGAAAAGAAGTCAAGGATATTATAGATTATAAATTTTTGATAAGTGATGAGTATATCAAAGCAGAAATAGAAAAGAAAAGTGGAGAAGTGTGGGATTTAGAGATAGAAAAGGAATATGATGAGGAACTGGGATTGGAATTTGAGGAACCCATTATTGATAAACCTAAATGCTGTCATAATAAATGCATATTTTGTTTTATAGATCAGATGCCCAAAGGAATGAGAGATACTCTTTATTTTAAAGATGATGACTCAAGACTTGCCTTTCTTCAAGGAAATTTTGTTACACTTACAAACATGAAAGATGAGGACATAGATAGAATAATTAAATATAAGATAAGTCCTATAAATGTGTCTGTACATACTACTAATCCTGAACTCAGGATTAAAATGATAAATAATAAATTTGCCGGCAATATATATGCATTATTAAAGAAACTTACCCAAAATGGCATAAAAATAAATTGTCAGATAGTATTGTGTCCCAATATAAATGATGGAGAAGAATTTAAAAGAACTATAGAGGATTTGTATGAATTATATCCTGGAATGACAAATGTTGCAGTAGTTCCTGTGGGAATTACAAAGTACAGACAGAATCTTTTTGAATTACCTAGATACGATAAAATTTCTGCATCTAACCAATTAAAGATTGCAGAAGAATTGCAGCGTAAATATATAGATGAAATAGGGACTCCTTTTGTAAGATTATCCGATGAATTTTATCTTATTTCTGGAACACCAATTCCATACTCTAATTTTTATGAAAATTATAGCCAGCTGGAAGATGGCGTGGGTATGGTAAGACTTTTTAGGGATAATATCCGTAGTCATGTTAAAAACTTAAATAAAGGTGCAGCAGGATCCTTTACATTTTTAACAGGAGAATTGGCTTATGGTGAAATAAAATATGCAGCTGAAAAAATAATGGAAAACAGCCCAAATATAATAATTGATGTAAAAAAAATAATAAACAATTTTTTTGGTCATACTATAACTGTGGCTGGACTCATTACCGCAGGAGATATAATAGAACAATTAAAATATGAGACTTTAGGTAAAAACATAGTAATACCAGAATGTATGCTTAGAAAAGGATATGAACTTTCAAATTCAGATAAAAGGGTATTTTTAGATGATATAACTTTAGTTGAATTAGAAAAAACTTTAAATAGAAATATACTGGTATGTGATTATACTGGAAATGATTTAATACAGATTATAAATGAAAATAGTGAGGTGGAATAACTAATGGGAAAACCAATAGTTGCTATAGTAGGAAGGCCTAATGTAGGCAAGTCTACGTTATTTAACAAATTAGCGGGAAAGAGAATATCTATAGTGGAAGATACACCTGGAGTTACAAGAGACAGGGTGTATGCTGAGGCAGAATGGTTAAAATATAATTTTACCATAATTGATACAGGTGGAATTGAACCTGAAAGCACTGATATAATAATTTCTCAAATGAGAAGGCAGGCTCAGGTGGCAGTGGAAACAGCGGATGTAATAATATTTATAGTAGATGGAAAAGAAGGACTTACTGCAGCAGATAGAGAAGTAGCCCAAATGCTTAGAAAAAGTAAAAAACCAGTTGTACTTGTGGTGAATAAGATAGATAATATAAATCAAAGCGATAATGCTTATGAATTTTATAACTTAGGCATAGGAGAACCTATGGCTATATCCGCATCACAGCCATTAGGACTTGGAGATATGCTTGATAAAGTAGTGGAAAACTTTAAAGATGATGAAGATGATGATATAGATAGCGAGTACATAAAAATAGCTTTTATAGGAAAGCCAAATGTAGGAAAATCATCTCTTATAAATAAATTGCTAGGGGAAGAAAGAGTTATTGTAAGTGAAATTCCTGGAACCACAAGGGATGCTGTGGACAGTTATCTGGAAACGGATCAAGGAAAATTTTTACTTATAGATACTGCAGGTCTTAGAAAAAAGAGCAAGGTTAAAGAGGAAATAGAAAGATATAGTGTAATAAGAACTTATGCTGCGATAGAAAGGGCAGATGTGTGTGTACTTATACTAGATGCAGTTCATGGTATAAGTGAGCAGGATGAAAAGATAATAGGCTATGCGCATGAATTAAGTAAATCTATAATGGTTATAATTAATAAATGGGACTTAATAGATAAGGATACAAAAACAGTTAATAGATACAAGACGGAAATAGGGGAAAGCCTTTCTTTTATGCAATATGCTCCTTATTTATTTATATCTGCAAAAACGGGACAGAGAATAAATAAGGTTTTACAGCGTATAAAAGAATGCTATGATAATTACTGTAAGCAGATAAAAACAGGAGTGTTAAATGACATAATAAGTAAAGCAGTTATGATGAAAGAACCCCCTGTTATATTAGGTAAGAGATTAAAAATTTACTATGTAACTCAAATAGGCAATAAACCTCCTACTTTTGTATTTTTCGTAAATGACTCGAGTTGTGTTCATTTCTCTTATAGAAGATATATTGAAAATCAATTGAGAGACAGCTTTGACTTTACGGGAACAGGAATAAAGCTAGAGTTTAGGGAAAGGAAGGAGTAACTGTGTATTCATCCGTGTCTTTTTTAGGAGGGGGAAGTTTTGGAACAGCCCTCTCAATTATACTTTCGAAAAAAGGTATAAAAGTAAATATATGGGATAGAAACAAAAATATAGTGGAAGATATAAATGAAAAGAGGGAAAATATAAGGTATTTGCATGGTGTAGTTATTCCACAAAATGTAGATGCCTCTAATGATGCAAAAAGTGTAATTAAAAAAGGAGAAGTTTTGGTGCTGTCAGTACCGTCTCAGGCAGTAAGGGAGGTTTTGAGAAATTTTAAAAATTTTATAAGAGAAGACCAGATAATTGTAAACATAGCTAAAGGTATAGAAGAAAAAAGCGGAAAGAGGCTCTCTAAAGTTATACAGGAAGAACTACCTTTAAATAAGGTAGTGGTACTTTCGGGACCAAGCCATGCGGAAGAAGTTGCAAGGGATATACCAACTACAGTAGCCGTATCTTCAGAAAATATGGAATATGCGAAAAAAATTCAAGATTTATTTATGACAAATAAGTTTAGGGTATATACAAATGAAGACATTATAGGAGTGGAAATTGGAGGAGCAGTTAAAAATGTAATTGCACTTGCCTGCGGAATTTCAGATGGCATAGGCTATGGAGATAATTCAAAGGCAGCTCTTATGACTAGAGGAATTGCTGAGATAGTAAGGATTGGTGAAAAATTAGGAGGCAAAAGGGAAACCTTCTCAGGACTTACAGGTATAGGTGATCTTATAGTTACCTGTACAAGTGTTCACAGTAGAAATCGAAGGGCAGGTATACTTATAGGACAGGGTCTTCCTGTAAATAAAGCAGTAGAGGAAGTAGGAATGGTAGTAGAAGGTATAAAATCTTGCAGAGCTTTTTATGAATTAAAAGAAAAACTAAATGTGCAAATGCCTATAACAGAGGCACTTTACAACATACTATTTCAAGGAAAGGAACCTAAGGATACCGTATATGAACTTATGACTAGAGCAAAAAAGGATGAAGTGCATTAATCAATAATATTAGTAATAAAATATGCCCTATAAAAATATATATATACTGATAATATTAGATTATTGGAGGGTATATTTTGGAAGATTTTGATATATACAAAGATATTGCGGACAGAACTCAGGGGGATATATATGTAGGTGTTGTGGGACCTGTAAGAACTGGAAAATCTACTTTTATAAAGAGATTTATGGAAATAATGGTTCTTCCTAACATAGATAATTCCTATAAAAAACAAAGAGCTAAAGATGAGCTTCCGCAGAGCTCCTCAGGAAAATCCATTCACACTACAGAACCTAAGTTTGTACCAAATGAAGCCATAGAAATAAATTTAAATGAAGGAACTAAATTTAAAGTTAGAATGGTAGATTGCGTTGGGTATATAGTTAAAAGTGCAGCTGGATATATGGAAGGTGAAGAGGCTAAAATGGTTACTACTCCGTGGTATGACTATGAAATTCCTTTTGAAGAAGCAGCTGAAATAGGAACAAAAAAAGTAATAAACGAACATTCTACTATAGGACTTTTGGTTACAACAGATGGTTCTATAACGGATATAGAGAGAGAAGATTATGTTGAAGCAGAGGAAAGAGTAGTCAATGAGCTAAAGTCCATCAATAAACCATTTATAATGGTACTAAATTCTCAGCACCCTTATGATCCTGATACTGTAGCCTTAAAAAAAGAACTGGAAGGTAAATATGATGTGCCTGTACAAACTATGGATGTACTTAATATGAAAGAAGACGACATAACAAATGTATTTCAAAGAATACTTAAAGAATTTCCTATTAAGGAAATAAATATTGATATGCCGGAGTGGATAGAAAAAATGGATCCATCACATTGGTTGAAGTTAGATTTTATAGGTCTGGTAAAAGATATGTGTAGTAATATATATAAAGTTAGAGATATAACAAAGTCACTAGAGAGTTTTAAAGATGTAGAATTTATTGGAGAGTCTAAGGTAAGAGAAATAAATATGGGAGAAGGTACTGCTAGAATTGATTTAACACCTAAAAAGGACCTTTATTATAAAATATTGAGTGAGGTATGTGAGAAAGAAATCGAAGGTGAAAGTGACTTATTAAATATAGTAAAGGAAATGCACAGTGCAAAAGTGGAATATGATAAGATAGCTGGTGCATTAAAGGAAGTAAAGGAAACAGGTTATGGACTAGTTGCTCCCCAACTTTCTGAAATGAAATTAGAAGAGCCTGAAATTGTAAAACAGGGAAATAGGTTTGGAGTAAAATTAAAGGCAAGCGCACCTTCACTTCACTTTATTAGAGCAGATATTGAAACTGAAATTTCTCCTATTATGGGTACAGAAAGGGAAAGTGAAGAGATGGTTAAATCTCTTTTGGAGCAGTTTGAAAGTGATCCATCTAAAATATGGCAGAGTAATATGTTTGGAAAATCTCTAGAGATTTTAGTGAAAGAGGGATTACAAAATAAGCTTTATAAAATGCCAGAAGATATCCAAATTAAAATACAAAAAACACTTCAGAAAATCATAAATGAAGGTAATGGCGGATTAATATGCATTTTACTTTAAAGTATCATCATGTATGTTACTTTAGGCATTTTCAAAGAAATAACTAGTCAGTATACTAGCCTATTTTTTATCATACTGCATCGGTAGAACCCTTAGATAGGATTCACTATCTGCGGAACCTGCCTCC
>DAISLB010000068.1:0-9303 GCA_036820645.1 Clostridium sp. | reverse complement strand
CCCCTCCTAAACTTTTTTGTTATAGAAGGGGAATGCGTTTTTCAGTTCTGTTCAAATTATAATGAAGAATCTGTTAGAGCTGTAAGAGATGCAACATATAATACAGTTAATTTATTGTGCTTAGCTTGTTAGTGTATCCTTTAATAACTGTGAAAATTAAATAATATTAATGCTTAACCTTTAATATGGAGAAAAATTAAGGGGGGGGAAAAAAATAAAATGAATATAAAAGTTACTTGTGAACTAGAAATACCAAATACCACAATTGAGGAAAGCAATTATGACTTGTCCTTACTGTGGAGAAAATTTTGATGCTACAATATACGGGAGATCCGAACATGGAAGTAATATAAGTGACAAAATCGATTTGCAATATGGGATTTTTAAATGCCCTAATTGCAAAAAAAGTTTAAAACAAGGGGGCAAAAATTAGAAATAACTGAAGTGTAAGACATATAACAAAAATTGGAGGAGGAAAAATGAATAAGGGTTATTTTAATTTAGAAAATAAGCTTGAAAGTATAATTATTAAACCTAATATTACTGCTTATGATTTTTTACATGGCAGTTGTGAAAAATTTGCTCTAGCATTAAACAAAGTAATGAATTATAGGATTATTCTTTGGATAGACTATCATGATGATATAAAGAGGAACGCATTATTACACGCATTTAATGTTTTTAACTTTAAAGGTAAGACATATTATGCGGACATTCGTGGCATTACCGATAATATTGAAGATATAATGAATGAATTCGATTATTATGAAGAACCAGATATGTATGAATATAATTACAATGAAGCAGTCAAAGTTCTACACAATTTAAAATTAAATGATGATGTATCTATAGAACTGTTTAATTATATTAAAAAGAATAAGTCGAATTATACTATGGAGTAGCCATATTCCAGAAATTAAGAGTGCAAACTTTATTGTTTGTGCTCTTATTTTTTTAAAATGTAATAATAATAAATTGAATAAAATTATTATGGCTTTCTAAAGCCGAAAATATGAAAGGAGTTTTAGAAAATGAAAATAGTCGATCAACGAGGAAATGAGCAAGAAGTATTTGACTTAGACTTAAAAGATTGTAAATTATATGGTCAGCCCAAAAGCCTGAAAAAGCCAGAAGTATTGTTGGGCGAATATGCCTCAATAAAAAGAGCTATTGATGTTATGGCAGAAGCAATTTCAATCAATAGCCAAGACAAAAATCTTATTTATACAATGCCAGCCCAATAATCATATAGCAAAAGTCAACTGAAAAAATTATAAAAAATTAGGGAGGATTTATAAGAAAATGGAAAGAATAAAAATATTAACACAAGAACAGTTTGATAGTTTTAAAAGTTCAAATGATCAGGAAAGAATAGCAAGGGAACTTTTGAGTTTATCAAAAAATGCAGCAATAGGTATAGGCGATACTGCAGTAATGATAGATAATGCAAAACCTTTAGAGGTGTATAAGAACACTTGGAAAGGCAAAGAGTATTTTCAGATTGTTATCAAACCTATAGACGAAAAAATAGCAATGTGCTATTCGATTTATCCATTATCAGAAACATCAAATAGAAATAAATATAAACTACACAGATCACTTATTTATAGGCCTGAAGTATTAGAAAAAGAATATATAAAATGTGAAAAATGTGGTAAGAAGGCTTACCTAACATTTTATGATGTTGATTGGAACGCTATTAACTTATGCAAAGATTGCTTCGAAAAAATATAATTTATAATTTTAAAAGCCATGGAGATTAAGTAATATCAATACTTAATCCATATAGTCAAAATAATGTAGGGGAGATGCAAACTGAATGGATCCAATAGTAGAATGTCAAGAAGAAATTAGAAGATTAAGAACTGTTATTAGCGAAATGGAAGAAAACTGTATTGAATTTCCTTTTAAACAGGGAAGCAAAGTATTTGGAGTTGCAGCTTATTGCAATTTGGAAAAGATAATATATCTTCCAGAACAATGTTATTATGTAGCTCCTTATAATGGGGAACACGTAATTCAAGGCTTAATGGGAGGTTTTAAAGTAGTTAAGGATGTTTTTGCAACAAAAGCAGAAGCTGAAAAATATATAGAAGAAAATGGTTTAAACTAATAATACAAGTATTATAATAATAGTAAAAGGAGGGAGAATGTAATAGACAATAGTTTGTATATAAATAGTAATAAGCGTTATACTTAAATTATTTATATACTTATTAAATAGTCTATTACTGAAAATAAAAAATGGAAAGTAGAAAAGAAATTATTGATCTAATTCTACTAGCTGATAAAAGACTTAAGCAAGAATTGGATCCAGATGAAAAAGTAGAACTAATATTAGTTGGCGGAAGTGCACTACTTATTAAAGGCATAATTAATAGGGCTACTTTGGATATTGATACATATTTAATTAATGATAATAAAATAAGAAATATACTTAAAGAATATAATATTAATGATGATGCAGGTCGAGTTATGACAATATGCTCAGATTTTGATGACAGACTTGAAAAGATTAATTTGCCACTTGAGAAAATTAATCTTTATACATTAAGTGATTATGATTTAATAATTTCAAAAATTGGCTCACAACGGCCAAAAGATTTTGAAGATATATCAAATCCTAAGCTACTTGAAAAAATCAATTTTGATAAATTAGAAGAATTACTAAAAGAAGCAATACTTGATAATCCTATAAATGAACGAAGAGCATGGAGTGATTTTAGACTAATTAAAGAAATAGCTAATAAAAATAAAGCAAAAAATAATAATAAAGGAAATGAGTTAGAATGATTACATTCACAAATTTTATTGAGGAATATAAAAGCAGCTTAACGGAAGCAGTAGAATTAAAACAAATTATTGACGTAAGTAAAAGCGACTATAGAGTAAGAAAAATTCTTGTTCCTTATGTAATGAAAGATAAGGAAACTTATAATAATTTAATTAAATTATCTAAGCAAGACGAATATGCAAGGGAACTTGTTTGTGATTGTATTTTGTTTCTGGATAAAATCAAAAATACCGGATTATATATAAAAAACAATGAAATAAAAGATTTAATCTTAAACTTCAATGAGATAGTTAATGATAAGAGTTTATTAAAAGCTGGTTATGAATTATCAAGTATTAATTTTAATAATTATTGTAAAGTTATAAATAGTTATTTATTAAAATTAAAAATCTCACAGGATAGCAACTTAAAAAGTATCTTAGATAAAAAATACTCAGAGATTGATTTTGATGATTTAATTAAGTTATAAAAAAATAAATAGAAATTTTTATTAAGAATGCAGACTTTACTGTTTGCACTCTTAATTTTTTTAAAATTGCAATAATAATAAGTTAAGCAAAAATATTATGGCTTTTTTAAAGCCGAAATTAAGGAGGAATCTTTTATGCTAAGCAAATTATCACATAAGGACAAAGAAGAATGTGGATATATTAAAGACATAATAAATTGTATACAAGAGAGAACGGATACTATTGTTGCTAAATGTTATGAGGATGATAGCTGTTATCCTATCTTTAAGGTATCTGTGCTATGCGAAAATAAAGAAAGCCAAAAGATTATCCTGAATTGTACTCACTTGGGTCGTACATTTTCAAGAGTTCTATTTCCTAATAATAAATGTTTTTATGAATATGAAAGCTTGGGAGATGTAATCGAAGATCTATACAATCAAACAATGTAAGTTAAATACCAATATTTTAAATCTGGATTAAGGAGAAAAAATAATGAAAAGTTTTTACAAAGAGGAATTCGAAGATGGAGATAAGGTTAGATTAATCACTGATTGGTATCAAAAAGCAGGATTTCCATTCAAAAAAGGAGACATTTTTACTGTGAAGTATCAAGATGGTGAAGATGTTCAAACAGATAAAGGTATTTTTGATTTTGATGAATTGGAGCTTGTAAATGAATAAATTAACATCTATTTTAAAGGTTAACTTTAGAAGCTAAAAATAAAAAAATTAAAGGAGGATTAAATATGAAAATTAAGGAAAATCCCATAGTTGTTTTAAAGGATGGAAGAAAAGGTAAAGTTATCGGTACTCTACAGAATGGAGAATATATGCTTGAAAGTGGCAATGGAGGACAAATTACTTTTTTTATAAAAGACGATATTGTTAGATAAATAATTAAGGCATATTACAAAAATATTAGATAATTCTAAAAAAAATAGATTAAATTTCAGGGGGAGGATTTTTATGTATAATTTAAAATTCACTGCTTTGCAATGTGATAGGATGGCAAATAAATTTATGCAAGATGCAGATTTATTGCAAAATAGTTGTGGTATTGGAAAAAAAGTAATAATCTCAATAGGCACAGAGAGTGAGCCTACCGAAGATTATATAAAAAGATTAGAGAAACATATAGAAAAAATGGATATTGATAATGTTCAGTATGTAGCAGTAAAATGTATTTCTGCTTCGTAATACAAAAAAATAAGGATTGAGTATTATCAATATTTAATCCTTATTTTAAAAATGATATAAAGTAAAGAGGTAAAAATTATGAATAGTAAAAAATATATAATGTATCTTGAAAATCGTTTAAATGAAGCATTAGATGAAATTGAAGATACCTATGAAGAAGAAGGCTGGGAAAGCTCATGGGCTGAAAGTATTGCAGAAGAATTCGCTGAAAAGAAAAGGGATTATGAAGAGAAAAATAATTAATAGGAAGGGGTCAATTATAATATGGCAAAGGATAATAAGACAATAGAAACTGAAAAAACTTCAATATTTTATATAATTCTCGTAAAAAGAGACGGAGTTAAAAAATTTATCAGCAAAGATTATTTATCATGTTTTCCATGTACTGTACTGCTTAATAAGGCAAAACGATTTTATACAGAGCAGAAAGCACAAAACTTTATTGATAATAAATTAACCTCTTGTAATGATATAGAGGTTATCAAACCAATTAAAGTTGAAAGTACTCTAAAACTATGTTAATCAATAGGAGGAAAAGTAATATAAATTTAAGGGAGGATAATACAATACCCAAATACAATCCAAAAGATCAATATAACGGCTCATTTAACATAGACAAGGTGAACCAGTGCAAATGTTTATTCTATCTAAGATAAGCAAGAGTACACCCACTTCAACGAAGTAAGTGGGGGTGGAGTTCACGCCTTATCGCAAGGAGCCCAGGATGATGTTATAGTAGCTGGTATAGTTATGTTTTTAGAAAAAAATTTTACAGGAACACCAGACGAAGCAAAAGTAAGGAAGTTTATACAACAAATTATTTCTTAACTGATAGTTAAATGTAAGGGGGATAATATAATGTTATTAAAAGAATGGATAGAAAATAAGAAAAATGAGCTAACTGAAAGCAAAGCATATAAAAGTGTTAGCTTCTCTCATGTTAGCAACGTGGAAATCGAAAGAAATATGACTTCAGAAATATTCGACTTAAATAGGAAACAAGAAATTCCTATGGATACAGAAGTTAAGGATTTTGTAAGAAGTGAGCTGACAACAAAAATCCAAGGCTTACAGATCACTTTTGAGGTTGTTAAACCAAGATGTAGGAAGCCAGAAAAATTATATCTATACGTTAAAGTAGTATAAGTAAGGAATGTAGCAAATTCTTATAAATACGCATTTAAAATATAAAACAGGACTAATTTTTTTAAAAAAATAAATAGAAACTTTTATTAAGAGTGCAAACTTTATTGTTTGTGCTCTTTATTAACTACAAAACAAAATAAAAAGCTCCTAGCATTATTAAAAATGTTAGGAGCTTTTTTTATAAAAACTTTTAAATTGTAATAATAATAAATTGAAGAAATTTATTATGGCTTAGTAATAAGCTAAAAATATTTAAGGGGGATTTTAAAATGAACGTATGTTTTTTAATTAACGGAACAAAAAAAGAGTACAAATTTATTACAACAGTTAAGGAATTAGCAAAAGACGTAAAAGAGTACAAAGATGAAAACAAAGATATACAAGTATCTTTAATACCTGATGGAGGAATGGAAAAACCATTATGCTTTAATGCATTAATCGTCAAATAGGAATTTTAAATAGTTGCAAAAAATCATAAGAAATATAAAAATAGGGGGAAATAGCAGTATGCTCAAAATGATAATAAGAGAAATCACTATGAAAGGTTTTAAAAATCATCAGAAGGAAGTTTCATATAAGCTTCCTTTTTCTGCTACTATTTACGGTGATAATGATAAGGGAAAAACCACTATAGCAGATGCAATCTGCTGGTGCTTATATGTCGCTGATTATAGTGGCAAGGAAAAAATAACTAAGGCTTTAACTAATAATTACTCTAAAGCAGTAAAAGTAGCTTTAGTTGTTGATATTTGTACTGATGGTGGAAAAATTGCAACAAATGAATATAAGAGAATAGCTGGGGCAGGACCAGATTATGATGGATTTTTTATAAATGGTAACAAGGTTCCTTCGCAGTCTTTTGCAAACTATATAGGAATGGATAAAAATGTTTTCTTTTCTATGATAAATCCATTCTATTTTAGCTCCTTATCAAAAGCTGATGCCAAAGATACAATACTTAAAGTAATAAAAAAGGTAGATGATCCAACAGTATTAGAAAAGTTGGATGATTACCAAAAAGAGCTTCTTGTTAATAATGGATTTAAAAATGGCATTAATGCTTTTATGGTTAAAGTAAAAGATAACATCTCTACTTTGCAAAAAGATATCCTTTACTTTCAAGGGACTATAGATGCAAAAAAAGATAAGATTGAAATACCTGAAGCAAAAGATATAACAAAAGCTAAACAAAACGCTCAAGATATTAATGCAGAAATAATAAAATTAAATGCATTAATAAAAGAAAAATATACACAAGAATTTAAGCAGCAAAAACTAAAAGAAGAAAAGCAGCAAGAATTAAATAATCTTAAGCAGCAACTTGCAGCTTTATCAGCTCAAACTAATAATGATAAAATTGCTAAACTTGAAGGTGAAATAGAGTATTACAAAAAATACCCAATACCGTCTAAGCCACAGCTGCAAAGTGTAGAAGTGACGAAATATGAAATATCTAAATTAAGAAATCAATATGTGCAGATAAAAAAACAAATAGAACAGCTCTGTGATATGAAAATTAGATGCAACAAATGCGGCAATATTACTGTAGTAAGTAACCCTGAAAGAAAAGCACTAGATCAGCATATATTAGAAGTTAAATCTTCTGGTATTACTATGAGTGCTAATCTTAAGGAGTTAGAAAATCAGAATGTGCAAACACAAAAACACTATCAAGAAGAAGTAGCTAAAGTAAGGGGAACTATTGCAGCAGAAATACAAAAAAAAGAAGAAGAAATAAAAAAAATAAAATCGCAAAAAGAAAACCCAGCAGTAACTGAAATTAAATCAAAAATAGTAAAAATAGAATCAGAGTTAAAAACTATTGATGGACTTTTAGCTGCCGAAAAAGAAGATAGAAATAAAGAAATACAAAATTTAGAAGAACAAGTAAAAGAAAAAAATAATGAAAAAGAAATACAAAATAAAAAAATAATAAATTATAATAATCTAATAAAGCTAGAAGAATCAAGGGAAAAAGATTTAGAAAAATATCAGAAAGATTTAGAGAAAACAGAAAACGATTTAACAAAAAATAAAGATCTGCTTAACATATGTAAGACCTTTATCGGCTTAAAAGTTAAACTACAAAAAGCAGAGTTTGGAAAATACCTAGATAAGTTAGATATTTCCCTGGAAAAAGTAGTAAAATCAACTGGAGAACTCCAAGAGGATTTCTCTATTAGCTATGATGGAAAGGAATTTAACCAATTATCTAACTCAGGAAGAATTAGAGCTGGATTAGAAATAGTTAATATGTTTACCCAATTAAAGCAGGTATGTCTGCCAACTATAATTGATAATGCTGAAAGTATTACCAACTATAATACTACTAAGGGTTGTCAAGTTATAGAAATGCGGGTAAAGAAAGATGCTGAATTAAGCATTGTTGACAATAACCAAGTTAGCGAATTTGATAATACAGAATCAGAAGATAATCCAATAGCTAAGTTAGCATAACAAAGATAGGAGCTGAAGCATTTTAAATATGCCTCAGCTCCTATCTTTTACATTTTAATCAATAATAAGCCATTATTTAGGATACCAGCATTTGCATTTAACCAATACTAAAAAAACATTATAAACTTCATTATCATTAACTGCAATTTTATATATTTTAAGCAAAAACAATATATATTAAATAGAGCTTAAAAACATCTAAGAATCCTATGTTGCTTTACATGGGAGAATGCATAACTTTTAAGCTTGACTATTATTATAATGCACAAAAATTATATCGTACATTAGTAAATATAAGAGGAGTGTGAGGGTAAGTGGAAGATTTATTTTCAAGAGCATCAATCAAAGATGAGGGTAAGGTAAAGATTAAGGGTAATTATAGTACAGCAATAGAGCTATTAGCAATAACATTAGTAATGAGCATAATATGCCAGTTAATGCATGAAGATGGGCAAAAATATTATTGGATTATATTTGTAGTTAATATATTAGTATCAGCATTAGTACAAATGGCAGAAGCAAGGTTTTATATGGATATAACAAAAGGGAATAGTAATAATAGGACGGATAACTACATTAAGTTTGGCTCTACACATTTTGTTAAGGCTTTGTTACTATACCTTTTAACAAAACTAATAGTAGCAATAGGGCTTATATTATTAATAGTACCAGGCATAATATGGTCAATAAAATATCGATTTGTAATGTATGTACTAGCAGATGATCCTGAAATGTCAGTAACAGAAGCATTGGAAAGAAGCGGACAATTAACGAACGGACATAAAATGGATTTATTCATCTTTGAACTAAGCTTTATACCATGGGTATTATTAGCAATTGTAACATTTGGTATAGCATCACTTTATGCGGCTCCATATAGTAAGTCATCAACAGCAGTGTACTATAACAGGCTTAAAAATGAGTATGATAAATCGAATAACTATTGGGAAGACACAAATGAAAATAGTGAGAGGCAACAAAATTAAAAGTAGGCAGTTACAGATAGAGGATGTTTATACAAATAATAATTTTTTAGCTAAATTAACATAAAGAAAGAAATGGAGCTTAAAAATATCTAAGAATCCTATGCTGTTTTGCATGGGAGAATGCATAATTTTTAAGCTTGATTATTATTATACATATAATGCACAAAAATTATATTGTGCATTATATTATTTTGCCGAAGGAGGTAAAAATTAATTATGCAGAATTTTTTAAGTAAAGAAGAAATGCAGCGTAGAGTAGCACAGGCACTAT
>DAISLB010000067.1:0-9698 GCA_036820645.1 Clostridium sp. | reverse complement strand
CTTAGCCTTATTTACAGCTATGCAGAAATGATACACGATTTTCCAGATGAAGTTACCCCGGAACAAACCCAAATTATTATGGATGAAACAGAGCGGCTTAAGACACTTGTAAATGATCTTCTTGACATCTCAAAGCTTGAATCTGGAATGCAGGATTTAAATCTATCAGAATATAATCTTACAGAAAGTCTTAAGGCTACTACAGAACGTATTACAGAACTTGTTAAAAAGAATGGCTATTGTATTTCATTTATATATGATAAAGAAGCATTTATATGTGCAGATGAAACCAGGATAACACAAGTATTTTATAATCTATTAACTAATGCAATTAACTATACTGGTGAGAACAAAACCATAACTGTCCGACAAATTATTTCAAATAGAAATGTAAGAATTGAAGTAACTGATACCGGTGAAGGCATCACTTCGGAAAATTTGCCATATATTTGGGACAGATACTACAAAGTTGATAAAAAACATAAACGTGCTGTCATGGGTACTGGATTGGGCTTATCTATTGTAAAAAAAATTATGGAGTTACATGGAGGAAATTATGGAGTAGAGTCACAGATTGGTAAGGGCAGTACATTCTGGTTTGAATTGAAAGTAGATCACCTTTCCTAAGTAATGTTAAAGTTATTACTTAACTTATATACAAATAAATAAAAACCGTATTGGAGAAATCCAGTACGGTTTTTTTAATGTGAATAATTTTAATTTTACTAAACATACTAATTATAATTAATTGTTCTAAAGGAGGTTTTATTACGTCAATCTTAAAATATTTCCATAATTCTAAGAAAGCCAAAGTTGCAAACCAAGATCAAAAAACTGAAAAAAAGTCGACTCAGCAAATAAAACTCTCCTTAAATTTAACTTCTAATATTGAAACAATAAAAAAGATACTTGGTTTTTCAAGTGATATAACAGTTAGACAGTTTACCGTTACTCCAGGTGCTGAAATAAAAGCATCCGTCATTTTTATTAAAGGCCTGGCTGAAAGGGAACTAATTAATGAACAGGTTATTGGAGCATTGATGTTAAATGACAGATTGAGCAGTGTAAAAAATACAAATGAATTTTTTCAAATGATAACAGAATATGGTTTACCTAACACCTATGTAAAACAAGAATCTGATATTAATAATATAGTAAATGAATTGATCGATGGTAATACAATCCTTTTATTGGACAAAATAGACAAAGTTCTTATAGTAGGAAGCTCAGGCTGGAAGGACAGAGCAATTTCTGAGCCAACCAGCGAAAACTCGGTAAGAGGGCCAAAGGATAGTTTTACAGAAAACATTGAAAACAATACTGCTCTAATAAGGCGCCATATCAAAAGTCCTGACTTAAGGATAGAATCATTTAAAATAGGTACAAAAACTAAAACTATGGTATCAATGGCTTATCTTGAAGGCGTAGCAAAAGAAGAGATAATAGAAGAAGTTAGAGAACGACTAGGACGAATTAAAATTGACGGCATACTTGAGAGTGGTTATATTGAAGAATTAATAGAAGATACCCCTTTATCTATATTTCCTCAAATAGAACATAGTGAACGGCCTGATAAAATTTCTGCGTCAATCTTGGAAGGTCGGGTGGCCATTCTTGTAGACACAACTCCTTATGTGCTCATAGTTCCTACAATTTTTTTTCAATTTATTCAGTCAGTAGATGACTATTACCAGCGTTTTCCTATAGGATCTTTCGCAAGATTGATTCGAATTATTGCTTATTTTATTTCACTTATTCTTCCTTCAATGTATATTGCTTTAACAAGCTTTCACCAGGAAATGATCCCTACTACACTAGCCTTAGCAATTGCAGCTTCCCGTGAAGGTGTACCTTTTCCCAGCATAGGAGAGGCTTTTATGATGGAATTTACTTTTGAAATTTTAATGGAGGCAGGCCTTCGCTTGCCCAAACAGGCAGGTCAAGCCGTAAGTATAGTTGGCGGCCTCGTTATAGGTCAGGCTGCAGTTCAAGCAGGAATTGTTTCACAAGCTATGGTAATTGTGGTAGCTCTAACAGGTATCAGCTCCTTTTCAATTCCAGCTTTTAATGCATCATCCTCAGGTCGTCTACTTCGATTTCCTCTAATGATACTCGCTGCCGCGCTTGGTTTACCCGGTATCCTGGCAGGAGTAAGTATAATCATTATTCATTTAAACAGCTTGCATTCTTTTGGAGTAAGTTATATGGAGCCTTTTATATCAGCAGACAAAAGTATAATTGAAGACCCTGTATTCAGAAATCCTTGGTGGAAAATAAATCGACTTCCAGGTTATATTGCCCGTAAAAAAATTGTAAGGGAAGCCCCAAACATGAAACCAGGACCAAAATCAGATTCTACGGAGAAAGATGATAATAGTTAATTCTGTTTTCAAAGAAAAGGAGAGGTTCAGATGAGGAAGATAGCTTTGGGATTAATTCTTATACTTTCACTTCTACAAACTGGCTGTTGGAATGCCCGTGAAATTGATGAACTTGCTTTTGTATTAAGTATTGGTCTTGATAAAACAGATTATGGATTCAAGGTAACGGCAGAAATTGCAAGTCCAGAAACTTATAGTAAAACACCATCAGGCTCTGGAACTACTCAAAAGGCTAAGCCCTTCTGGATAGTCACAAGCACCGGCAAAACAATCTTTGAGGCAATACGTAATATGGCCTCCATATCTTCCCGCCGTATATTTTGGTCTCATATTAAAGTAATAATTATAAGTGAACAACTGGCCAGAAGCAATACTCTTGAAATATTCGATTTCTTTAGTCGTAATCCTGAACTTCGTTTGAGAACCTTAATTGCAGTTACTCCAGGGGAGGCAGAAAAGGTTCTTGATGTGGTACCTGTAATGGAGAAAAATCCAGCTATATACCTAGAAAAAATAATTAAAAATAAAAATTTAACAGGCAAGTCTTATGACATAATGTTAAAAGATTTTATTGAAGACTATCTCGATCCAAATGTAGGTCCAGTAACTTCAAGAATCATTATTGACAAATCAAAATCACAACCTATTGTAAAAACAAGTGGTGCATATGTTTTTGACGATAATAAAGTGTCTACTGTACTGACTGAAGAACAGACAAGAGGACTTTTGTGGATTAAAAATAAAATAAATGAATCAGTAATAGTTGTTAATTGTCCCTATGATGATATGCCCGTTACACTTGAAATTAAAAAATCTAAGTCTTCTATTAAAAGTTATTTGGATGGTGAAGTCCCCCATTTTACAATTAATCTCAAAGTAGACGCTACCATCACCGAACAATCATGTCTCACCAACTTTAACGATATGGAAAAACTAAGTAAATTGGAAAAGGCACTAGAAAAGTCCATTTGTAAAGATATACAATCTACAATAATAACAGCAAAAGATATAAATACAGATTTTCCCGGTTTAAGCCTTACACTGCACAGCCAGCACAGGAAGGAGTGGAATCAAATATCTTCAAAATGGGATCAACTTTTTAAAGATAGCAAAGTTAATATAGCTGCCAAAGTAACTATTCATCATGTATCATTGGCAAAGCCCCTAGAACCAATAAAAATGCAGAAGTAATATGTGGATAAAGGAGTAAAAAATATGATGCAAAAAAAAGAAACCATTAGTAATAACCAATTTAGAGATATTCTAATTTGCATTATGTGGCCTACAACAATCACCTATGGAAGTGGTATTTTAGCTAGAAAAATAGGCCGTGATATGTGGATAAGTGGTATTATAGGTGTACTCACTATAATACCCTTTGTTCTTCTTATTATTTATATCGGACAAAACTTTCCAGGTAAAACGGTCGTACAATATGGCCAGGACTTGTTAGGTCGTGTATTAGGAAAAGTTCTGGGAGTAGTACTTACACTGTATTTTTTTATTATTTCCTCTAGTTCAATATTAATCTACATCCACCATCTTACTGACTTTCTGCTGCCACAAACCCCTTTTTTAGTACTAACTGCCCTTCATGTTTTTGTAATATCATATTTAGTATGGAAAGGTCCTGAAGTTATTGCCAGAACATCCGTCATTGCTTTTGGAGCAGGTATAATTTTTTATTTTCTAGTTTTTATGGCTTCTTTAAGTGAAATACATATTAATAGAATTACACCTTTTTTTGACTCAGGAGTTGCTAATGTATTTAAATCCAGTTTAAAAGTTGATACATTTATAGGTGCATCCCAAGTACTCATAGCAATGATTCTTCCAATGGTCCATGACCAAAAAAAAGCCTTTTGTTCAGCAGCTTCTGGTTTGCTCATTGGAGGTTCTTTCTTCATATTTTACTTTATTGTAGAATTGATGGTCATGGGTCCCCACGTGGTAGCATTAATGCGTATTCCCAGTATGGACTTTGTAAGATCTATCCAAATTACTGAATATTTCCACCGTTTTGAGTCATTTATGGTTGCCCTGTGGTACTGGAGTATAATGATTGAATCAGGGATTCTAGCGACCTGTTCTTTAAGTGCCTTTATGCAAACTACTGGAATAAAAAAGAAAAATCCATTCATTATTATTGTTTTCGCCTTAATGATGATAACCCTTACATTTTATCTAGGTCATAACAGAGTATTATATTTAAATTTAAGGGAACATATATGGCCGTACTTCTCTCTTCCAGTTGATTTTGGATTACCTTTATTGCTTTTCCTTGCTCTAGTCATAAGAAAAAAATTACATATGATAAAAAGCAAATAATAGTTATAGGCTTCCTAAACAAAAAATCAACTTATACTTCGGATATTTTTTACGCATACTACATTTATAAAATAGATTTAATTTGGAGGAACATATGAATAAGAAAAAGCTTTTTTTAAATAATATAGAAAATGGACATAATGTAAAACTATCATTAATGGTAATGAAAATAGTATTTAAAGATGCTTCTAAGATTGTATGCATATTGGCAGATAAGAGTGGAGAAGTAAAAGCTAATATACCAAATAAAAATGAAAATATTACACAAGGAACAGTACTATATGTTGAAGGAATTAAAGATACGATTCTAGATGTAAAAGATTATAAAATAATTTTCGATTATAATGTTTCAGATTATCTTCCAACAGTAAAAAGGCCTATTGAAGATATTATGGAGGAAATTGAACTATATACAAATAAATATATTATTTCAAAGGAAGCTAGAACTTTAAACGATTATTTCTTTAAAGATGAACTGTTCCTAGATAAATTTAAAAGAGGAATAGGTGGAGTTTCCATGCACCATAATTATATAGGCGGTCTTGCAGAACACACCTTAAATGTTATGTACTTAACTGCTGTGCTTTGTGAAAGGTATAACTGCAGGAAAACAGAGATGGCAATGCTAGCAGCAAAGCTTCATGATATTGGAAAAGTTTATGAATTATATTACGATGGTCCTTTTAAATATACTCTTAGAGGAGAGATGGAAGGCCATATTGTTATTGGAGTAGAGCTAATAGATAAAGCTATTAGGGAAAATCCTGCACTGTATTCAGAGGATTTTATTATGAGGATAAAAGGCTGTATTGTTCAGCATCATGGGAAACTTGAATTTGGTTCTCCAAGAGAAATGAAAACAGAAGAGTCATTTATAGTTAACTATGCTGATTCCATAGATGCTACTATGAATAAGATTTCTCAAATAAAGGATAAAACAGAACCTGATAATTGGTCAGAATTTGATAGAAGAATTCAATCAAAATTATATTTATAATTAAAGAAGAGATATAAATGTATAATACTAATGACAATATATTTCTATATAAATATAAAACATTCATCCAATTTTAACCATCTAAAAGCCCTCTAAATAATTATATTATCTAGGGGGGTAACATATTCACTAAAAATAGTACTATCTTCTACTTAAATTAATTTATATTATTTACATTAATGTCACAAATATGTACCTCTACACTTCATATTTTTGTCTTAAACTTTGCATTATTTCTTTATTTTGCTCAACAATACCATTCATCTTTTTCTGTAATTTCTGTATATCTTTAATATTTTCTCTTACTTTATCATCTTCATAAAATGAAGTATATTCTTTTTTACAATATGGACATTCAAAATAAGTCCTCCTAACACTATCATTTACCCAATCTGTTTCTAGTTTTTCTATCCTAAACGTTTTTCCACAATCATCGCAATGAACTTCAATTCCTTTTAAATTTTTCATAACATCCCTCCTAGAATTAAACTAATCTTCCTTATCCTTATTTTTCTCTTCTTTACTATCACTAATTTTTTCTTCATCCTTATTAAGTAAATATGTGAAATCAGTTAAGTCCTTATTTTTACCTCTACCATTATTTTTACGTCCCAAATAAACCATCTCCCAATTAGGCTCTAAAATCCTACTTTTTATCCCATAATAGCTAATTTTTCACTATAAAAATTTATACTATAGTGTTTTGTATATTTTATTAATTGACACAGTATCTCTATAATTTAGTTTTTATAATTATGTCTATATCTATAGTATAACCTATAACTGCAATTAATACTAATATTTATCCGATCGGCTACCATTGCTAACACCCCAATCGCACTCTGTGAAAGCGACTATCACCAAATCAAAGATTTGGGATATCTGCTTTTCTTCAAAGTGGGGGATAAGCACTGCTACGCACCTGGATAAGTTCTTCCCCTAAAGGATAACGTATTCTAAGTGCTAAGGACACTAAGAATACTGTTAATAAGGTTCAGCTGGAGAAAGTCCATCCTTATAAGCAAACTCCATCTGAACCTAGGAATCACTTGATATTATGTTACTGCAACTCCATTAAAATTTAAAAACTGAATAGGAAATGTCGAAAAAGGAACCGTATTCACTGAAATATGATTCCTTATCTATTTTATCTAATATATTCTATCTAATATTTAGATCTCTCTTTCATCTGTCTGTCTATATCTCTTTTAGCGTCCCTCTCCAGCATTGAATTTCTCTTATCGTAGTTTTTCTTTCCCTTTGCTACCGCTAAATTCACTTTTACCCTACCGTGTTTAAGGTAAAGAGACATTGGCACAAGAGTATATCCCTGCTGGGCTGTATATTGCTGCAATTTAATTATCTCATTTTTATGAAGAAGTAATTTTCTATTTCTTAAAGGATCCTTATTAAAAATATTTCCCTGTTCATAAGGACTAATATGCATATTACATATAAATATTTCACTATTTTTTATTTCAGCATAACTGTCTTTTAAATTACATTTACCTGCTCTTATAGATTTAACTTCTGTTCCAACCAGTTCTATACCAGCTTCCATGGATTCTTCAATAAAATAATCATGTCTTGCCTTTCTATTTTCTGCAAGAGTCTTATTACTAGACTTTTTATTAGCCAAAGCATCCCACCCCTTTCATTATGTCTGCTCACCTAGTCCCCATTTTCTTCATCATCTATTTCCTTTATCACTTCAAAATATATCTCATGGGCAAACATATCAACTTTTAATACACGAATTCTTATCTCATCACCTAATTTATAAATATTCCTGGTTCTCTCCCCTACAAGACTTAAATGCTTTTCATCATATACATAGTAGTCATCTTCCAAAGTACTCATGTGAACTAATCCTTCTATTGTATTTGGAAGCTCTACAAACATTCCAAAATTAGTAACCGAAGATATTATTCCTTCAAATTCTTCACCAATTCTCTTACTCATATATTCTGCTTTTTTAAGATCATCTACTTCCCTTTCAGCGTCTTGAGCCACTCTTTCCATTTCAGAGGACTGTTTTGCTGCATGTTCCACTTCTTTTTCCAATATCTTTATTTTATTATCGGTTAACCTTCCATTTATAAATTCTTTGATAATTCTATGAATAATTAAGTCAGGATATCTCCTTATAGGCGATGTAAAATGGCAGTAATATCTAGCTGCCAGCCCAAAATGACCCACGCACTCCGGTGAATATCTGGCCTGTTTCATAGAACGGAGCAGTAAAGTACTTACAACAATTTCTTCTTTTTTACCTTTTACCTTTTCTATAATATCCTGCAGTGCTTTAGGATGGACTTCCTGTCCCCATTTTATCACATATCCTAAATTGTGTACAAACTCATTAAAATGCATTAATTTTTCTTCATCAGGATCTTCATGTATTCTGTACACAAAAGGTAAATTGGTCCAAAACATATGTTCAGCTATAGTTTCATTGCATACTAACATAAATTCTTCTATTATTCTATTAGATATTCCCCTTTCATAAGGCTCAATCTTTATTGGCACACCTAAATCATCCAGACTTATCTTGCATTCTGGAAAATCAAAATCTATAGCTCCCCTTGCCATTCTCTTTTTGTTTAAGATTTTACACAATTCTTCCATCAAATTAAATGTGTCCACTAAATAACCGTACTTTTCCATAGTCTCAGCATCTTTATCTCTTAGTATTTTTGTTACATCAGTATAAGTCATCCTTTCATTACTTCTTATTACGCTTTCTACAATATTATGCTGTACTACTTTACCATTTTTATCTATCTCCATAAGACAGCTTAAAGCTAGTCTATCCGTATTAGGATTTAAACTGCAAATTCCATTCGAAAGTTTCTTGGGCAACATAGGTATAACCCTATCTATAAGGTAAACGGAAGTACCCCTCTTTAATGCCTCTTTATCTAATGGGTTTTTCTCCCTTACATAATTGGATACATCTGCTATATGGACACCTAATGAGTAATTTCCATTTGGTAATTTATTTAAAGATATGGCATCATCTAAGTCTTTTGCGTCTTCTCCATCTATTGTAACTGTAAGTAAATTTCTTAAGTCTGTTCTTCTATCATACTCATCCTTTGGAATTTCCTCAGGTATATTTTCAGCATATTCCTGAACTTTTATAGGAAATTCTTCAGGTAAGTTATTCTTTTTTATTATAGTCAATATGTCTATGCCCTTTTCTCCTTTTTTACCTAATATGTTTATTACCTTTCCCTCTGGATTTCTTCTTTTTTCAGGCCACTCAGTTATTTCTGCAACTACCACATCTCCTGTTTGGGCATTTTTTCTACATTCCTTAGGTATAAATATATCCTGATATATACGTTTTTCTTCTGGCACCACAAATCCAAAATTTTTGCTGTCCTCAAAAGTACCTATAACTACTTTATTGGCTCTTTCCAATACTCTTATAATTTCTCCCTCACACTTTTTACCTTTGTTCTCCATTTTGGTTATTTTTACTACTACTTTGTCGCCATTCATAGCTCCATTTAAATAGGAAGATGGCACAAATACATCCATTCCTTCATTCTGTGGTATAACAAAACCATACCCCTTTTGATGGCCCTGAAACTTACCCGTTATAAGTCCCATTCTATCCGGTATCCCATATGTTTTCCTGCGGGTTTTAACTACTAAACCTTCTTTTTCCAAATTATCTAATACTTTTTTAAAATCTTTTGCTTCAGACTTTACTACAGAAAATACACCTTCCAACTCCTTTATATTCATAGGCTTATAAGCCTGTTCTTCCATAAAATTTATAATTGCTTCTTTTATGTTCATCTTTTCACCACCTACTATTATATTAACTTAAATATGGTAAAAATATTCAGTATTACCCAAATTTTTTATTTAAAATAATAATATATTACATATGTACTATAAGTCAACAATTTATATAGAAAACTGCGATTTATCTGATGGCTACCTACTGTAACACTCCCACGCACTCTGTGAAAGCGACT
>DAISLB010000066.1:0-9964 GCA_036820645.1 Clostridium sp. | reverse complement strand
GTGAAAGCGACTATCACCAAATCATAGATTTGGGATATCTGCTTTTCTCCAAGTGTGCATAGCGAGCGGCTACGTCCCTGGATAACGCTCTAAGTGTAAAAGTACTAAGAGAAACCTGTTAATAACCATCAGGTGGAGTTAAAACTTCACCTGATGCCAAGAACTCTGTTTATAGAAATTTAGTTATTTTTATTGATTTATACAGGAAGAGATGATTTAATGGTAAAGAAAAAAACGGTTTTTGTATGTCAGGAATGTGGATATGAATCTCCAAAATGGCTAGGTAAGTGTCCTAACTGTAATAAATGGAACTGCATGGTAGAAGAGATTAAGTCACCTCAGGAAGTAACATTTTCCAACATGAAGTTTAGCAGCACACCAAAAAGTATAAATAATATAAAATCAGGTGAATACGAAAGGCTAGATACTGGTATAATGGAATTGAATAGAGTTCTTGGAGGTGGTATTGTAAGAGGTTCCATCACACTTATATCTGGAGCTCCTGGTATTGGAAAATCAACTTTGCTCTTGCAGACGGCGAGTAATATTGCTGAAAAATATGGAAAAGTACTATATGTTTCAGGAGAAGAATCAGAAGAACAGATAAAGATGAGGGGAGATAGGCTTGAATTCTTATCCGATGATCTTTACATAGTTTCAGAAATTAATATTGATAAAATACAGGCGCATATACAGGAAACTAAACCCGTATTCGTAGTAGTAGATTCAATTCAGACTTTATTTAAAGAATCTATTATCTCAGCACCAGGTAGTGTGTCTCAAGTAAGGGAAACTTCTAACGATATTATGCGTATAGGGAAATCTAATAATATATCTTTTTTTATAGTAGCACATGTTACAAAGCAGGGTGAATTAGCTGGACCTAGGGTACTAGAGCATATGGTGGATACTGTACTGTCTTTTGAAGGGGAAAGAACTGGAGAATTGAGAATCTTAAGAACTGTAAAAAATCGTTTTGGTACTACTAGTGAAATTGGTGTATTTGAGATGGGAGGAAGTGGACTCAAGGAAATATTAAATCCTTCTGAATTATTTTTGGAAGATAGAGAGTTCCAAAAAGAAGGATCCGTAATTATTGGTATAATGGAAGGCAAAAGGCCTATATTAGTAGAAATACAAGCTTTAGTTAGCGAAACTAAAGCAGTTATTCCAAGAAGAACCGCAGTTGGAGTAGATGTTTCCAGATTAAATTTAATTTTAGCGGTACTTGAGAAAAAACTTAGGATTGCATTTTATAATTGTGATGTTTATGTAAATGTAGTAGGAGGACTTAAAATAGAAGGAACCTTTGGAGATTTGGGGCTTGCCCTTGCACTTATATCTAGTGCTAAATCTAGGGAAATAGCGCTGGATAATCTTTTGGCAGTAGGTGAGATTGGACTTACAAGTGAAGTTAGACCAGTATCATTTTGTGATAGAATTATAAATGAAGCAAAAAAAATGGGATTTAGGAATATAATAATACCAGATAGAAATAAGGAAAAGATATATTCTAAAGATATAAATGTTATAGGTGTATCCTCGCTGAAGGAGGCATTAAATAAAGTTTTTTAATTAGGGTGATAATGTTGAGATTAGAAAAAGATAAAGAACTTAAAAGTATGTTAAAACTTTTAGCACCAGGCACTCAACTTAGGGAAGGTCTTAGGAACATTTTGAGAGCTAAAACCGGTGGGCTTGTAGTTTTAGGAAACAGTGAACAAATAATGAAAATTGTAGATGGTGGATTTGCGATTAACTCTGAGTACAGTTCTTCTTATATATATGAGCTTGCAAAAATGGATGGTGCTATAATATTGAGCAGTGATTTAAAGAGAATATTATATGCAAACACTCAACTCATTCCAGATTCATCTATTCCAACTTTTGAAACTGGAACAAGGCATAGGACTGCAGATAGGGTAGCTAAGCAAACAGGAGCTATAGTTATCGCTATTTCGCAGAGGAGAAATGTTATAACTGTATATAAAGGATATATTAAATATGTGCTGCAGGACAGCAGCGTTATGCTTGGAAGGGCTAATCAGGCTCTGCAGACTTTGGAAAAGTATGTATCTGTACTCGATGGAGTTGTTAATAATCTTAATATTTTAGAATTTCAAGACATAGTAACATTGTTTGATGTAATGACAGCTATCCAAAGAACCGAAATGGTGATGAGAATAGTATCAGAGATTGAAAGATACATATGTGAACTTGGAAATGAAGGAAGGTTAATTTCAATGCAATTAAATGAGTTAGTTAGAAGCGTTGAAAGAGACGGAATATTTATGATAAGAGATTATTGCCAAAGTGGTATGGATTATGATGAAATATATAAGCAACTTCAGGAAATAAGTTCAAGTGAATTATTTAATCTTGATTCTATTTCTAAATCTTTGGGATATGCAGGAGCTCCTCTAGTTGATACATTGATATCACCGAGAGGATACAGAATGTTAAACAAAATTCCTAGGATACCAACTAATGTAATAGAAAATTTAGTGAAAAATTTTAAGGAGCTTAAAGGTGTTATGGAAGCATCTTATGAGCAACTTGATAAAGTTGAAGGAATAGGAGAAGCTAGGGCCAGAGCTATAAAGAATGGATTGAGAAGGCTTAGAGAACAGATAATGATAGATAGTAAGTTTTAAGCACAAAATAATATGCCGGGTATTATTTTGTGCTAGAAATCACCTGAAGGAATACTTACCTAGAGTATTTATTTTGTCATATTCTTTTAAAAGTATATCATATAGATTTATATCTAGTGTATTACATAAACAGGTAAGATAAAATAAATTATTGCCTATTTCGTTTTGTATTATTTCTCTACAATTGTCACACAGCTTACCTTTTACATGTGTACTTAGGCAAGATCTTAGTGATTCAATATCCAAAGTATTGTCTTCCGATGGTATATGCTGTTTCTTACCACAAACTTCTATACATCCGCAATTGGTAATGGATTTTGCAACAGCTCTATTTATTCTAGCATTAGATTCCTCAAGTTTCGTAATTATATCTAAAATACTCTTATGCCTTAATAAAGATTCACTTACTGCGTTTTGAAAATTATCAAAAATTATATCTTTCATCAGGTTCAACTCCTTATATATTTAGCATATTATTTGTAAACTTTAGTTAGTATTAAGTAAACTTGCTCTATGTATATATAATAAACCAAGAATAATTTTATGAATAGGGGGATTGTCATGTGAAATAATGCACAAAAAATGTTTATAAATTTTATTTTTTGGTATAATTATGTAAAGGGGCTTGTTAAATTAAGGACGTAAAGTAAATAATTTATTAAATAAATTTTGTTTTATTGAAAAATCTAGTTTATTAATATATAGTAAGTGTAATGAAAAAACATCAATATAGGGGAGGTGAGTCTATTGTTAAAAAAATTACTGAGAGGACTTTTTACAATAACAGGCTTAATATTAGGATATTTGTTAGGAGAGAGTGCATTAGGTTCTCACTATTTTGTTAAAATGTTCCATATAGCAAATATTCCACTTAAGGAATTCTTATTTCCATTTATAACAACTTTGTTTTTTGGAATCATATTATTTTTAATATCACCCTGGATTAATTCAATTATTATGAAAACCATGGATTATATTGAGAAAAGCCTTCAGAAACTTTCTGCAGTAGAAATATTACTAGGTGTTTTGGGAGCATTAATAGGACTTTTAATATCGGCAGTATTTCTTAATTTATTAGAAAAGGTACCGGGCGTAGGCCCTATACTTGCAGTAGTAGTAGCTATACTTATGGCTGCACTAGGTGCAAATATTGCCATACGAAAGAGAGAGGAATTAATGTCCATGTTTTCCAATATGGCTGTTAATGTAACAACTAAAAGACTTCAGGGAACTAGAGAAAAAAAATTTAAAAGGGAGCATCAGCATGGAAATAAAGAAGCTTGCCCTAAGGTGTTAGATACTTCTGTGATAATAGATGGAAGGATATTTGACATATGTCAAACTGGATTTATAGAAGGACCTCTTGTAATTCCAAACTTTGTACTAGTGGAATTAAGACATATAGCTGATTCTTCAGATGGATTAAAGAGGACTAGGGGAAGAAGAGGACTAGATATATTAAATAAGATACAAAAAGAGTTGAATATTGATGTTCAGATATATGAAAAAGATTTTCCAAACATAGACGAAGTAGATGCCAAACTTTTAAAACTGTCACAAGTTTTAGAAGGAAAAGTAGTTACAAATGATTACAATTTAAATAAAGTTGCAGAATTCCAAGGAGTGCCAGTACTTAATATAAACGAGCTTGCCAATGCAGTAAAACCCGTTGTACTTCCAGGTGAAGAAATGAATGTACAAATAATTAAGGATGGAAAAGAATCAGGACAGGGTATCGCATATTTAGATGATGGAACAATGATAGTTGTAGAAGGCGGAAAAAAGTTTATAGGAGATACAAAAGGTGTAGTAGTAACTTCTGTTTTACAGACAGCAGCAGGAAGAATGATATTTGCAAAACAAAAAGGAGATCTGTAACTTATGAAGGGTAATTATGCTATTATTGTAGCTGCTGGTAAGGGAAAGAGAATGGGAACTACTATTAATAAGCAATTTATTGAAATTAAAGGTAAACCTATATTGTATTATTCTATTAAGGCATTTTCTGTAAATCCCCTTATAGATGGAATTATATTGGTATGTGCAGAAACTGAGATAGAATATTGTAAAAGGGAAGTGGTCGATAAATATGACCTTCAGAAGGTGGTCAAATTGGTTGCTGGAGGTAAAGAACGTCAGGATTCAGTGTTCAATGGATTAAAAGCTTTAGAAAACTGTAGTGTCGTCTTAATTCACGATGGAGCTAGGCCTTTTGTTATAAGTAAGATTATTGAAGATGGAATAAAGTATTCTAATTTGTATGGTGCATGTGCTTGCGGAGTCAGGCCTAAGGACACTTTGAAAATTAGGAAAGAAAACGGATTTTCATCGTCTACATTAGATAGGGAAAGCTTGTTTGCGGTTCAAACTCCACAGTGTTTTAAATATGATTTAATTTATGATTGTCATAAAAAGCTAATGGATGAAAAAATACATGTTACTGATGATACTATGGTAGCAGAACATTATGGAAATAAAGTTTATCTGTATGAAGGAAGCTATGATAATATAAAAGTAACAACACCGGAGGATTTGAATATGGCTAAAAGTATAGTTGAAAAATATTAAGGTAAAGACCTATAAACATCTATAATGTTATGGATATTTATAGGTCTTGTTTATCTAAGGCAAAAGGTAATAAAAATGTCAATAAGACTTAAATAAGTTATAATAATGTGATAAAATATTTAGGGAATTTAAACTGGAATTAAAGTAGTGATTTTAACTAATAGGTATCTATGGTAGATAAATATTTTTAAGGATCCTACGGGATTAGAATTCTATTTTAAATCAAAAATTCTACTTATATCTTCAATCTAGTTTATATAAATTAAATAGAAAAAACTAAACAAGGAGGCCAAAATATCATGAAAATTTTTAATACAATGACTAGGAAAAAACAAGAGTTTGTTCCATTAAATTCTAATGAAGTAAAAATGTATGTATGTGGCCCTACAGTATATAATTTTTTTCATATAGGCAATGCCAGAACTTTTGTTGTGTTTGACACTGTTAGACGATATCTTGAGTACAAAGGATATAAAGTAAAGTTTATACAAAACTTTACAGATATTGATGATAAGATGATAAAAAAAGCGGAAGATGAACATATCACTGTAAAAGAACTGGGAGATAAATTTATAAAAGAATATTATAAGGATGCAGATGCCTTGCACATAAAAAGGGCTACTGTAAATCCTAGAGCTACTTTATACATAACCAAAATAATTGAATTTATAGAAGATTTAATAGATAGAGGCTATGCTTATGAGATAGATGGGGACGTCTATTTTAGTACTAAAAAATTTAGTGAGTATGGAAAACTTTCCGGACAAAATATTGATGAACTTAGAGCGGGAGCTAGAATAGATGTAGATGAGAGAAAAAAGGATGCTATGGATTTTGCAGTTTGGAAGGGACAAAAACCTGGAGAACCTGCATGGGAAAGTCCTTGGGGAATGGGAAGGCCAGGATGGCATATAGAATGTTCATGTATGGCTTATGATTTATTAGGAGAAACTATAGACATACATGCAGGAGGATCAGATTTAATGTTCCCTCATCATGAGAATGAAATAGCCCAAAGTGAAGGTCGTACTGGAAAAACATTTGCTAGGTACTGGATGCACTCCGCTTTTGTAAATGTAAATAACCAAAAAATGTCAAAATCTTTAAATAACTTTTTTACTGTTAGAGAAATTTTGGAAAAGTATGAACCAGATGTAATAAGGATGTTCATGCTATCAGGTCATTATAGGACTCAGATAAATTTTAGTATGGAACTTTTAGAATCTGCAAAATCAGCATTAGATAGATTGTATAATTCAATAACAAATCTGGAAAGTCTTTTAGATAATAGAGAAAACGTGTCAATTTCAGAAAGTGAAAAAGAATATAGAAACAAGTTAGAGGAATATAAACAAAGATATATTGAAAAGATGGATGATGATTTTAACACGGCAGATGCTATATCTGTAATTTTTGACTTGATAAAGGATATAAACATAAATATAAATAAGGATTCCTCTACACAAATAATTAAGGATTCTCTCAATTTAATAAGAGAATTGGGAGCTCCTCTTGGAATACTACAGGAATCTAGGAGAGGAAATATTGAAGAGGAAATTGAAGCTTTAATAGAGAAAAGACAGAAAGCTAGAAGTGAAAAAAATTGGGCTCTTTCAGATAAAATAAGGGATGATTTAAAAGTGCAGGGAATAATATTAGAGGATACACCAGAAGGGGTAAGATGGAAAAGAGCATAGCAATTATAATTTAACGGGGGATAAAAATGGAAAATAATTTATTAAGTATAAGAATGGATGAAACAGAGGTAAGACACATGAGTCCCCTTGCACTTGCGTTTATTGGAGATGCTGTATATGAGGTGTTTGTAAGAACTTATTTAGTGAGTGAACACAGAAATATGTCTGTACATAATTTGCATGTGGAAGCTATAAAATTTGTAAAGGCTCATTCTCAAAGTGAAGTTGTAAAAAAGTTGGAACAAGAGTTATCTGAGAGAGAAATGTATTTTTTTAAAAAAGGACGAAATGCTAAGTCAGGTACGGTTCCTAAAAATGCGGACGTACAGGAGTATAGATTTGCAACTGGGTTTGAAACTTTAATTGGCTTTTTATATTTAATAGGTAATCGAGATAGATTAAATTATTTATTTGAGCTTATAATAAACTTGAAGAATAAAGGAGAATTTTAATTGAAACTAAACGTAAAATTAATTCAATATACATCTAATCCAGAAAAAGTAACACTTAATTTGTTTATGAACTGTGAACCTTCGTGTGTAAATGGATCTTGTTCCGAAGGAGAAATGATTTGTGAAAAGCTAGAAGATATATGAAAGAAACATAAGGTAGACAAAAAAGCAAATAAAAAATTGAGGTATAAAGGGTAGGATTATGAAAAATAAATATAAAAAGTCAACAAACTTGACAGATAAAATTGAATTTAGAGAGGATTTAATTGAAGGTAGAAATGCAGTTATTGAAGCTTTAAAATCAAATAATGCAACTATAGAACAGATTTTTCTTGCAGAGGGAAATACATCAGGGTCTATAAATATAATATTTGCTAAAGCTAAAGAGAAGCATATAGTTGTGAAACAGGTGGACAGAAAAAAGTTAGATAAAATTTCCCAGACAGGAGCACATCAAGGAGTAATTGCACAAATAACTCCTTATAAATACTGTGAAGTAGAGGATATATTAGAATACGCTAGAGAAAAAAAAGAAGTTCCTTTTATAGTTGTATTAGATGAAATAGAAGATCCCCATAACTTTGGTGCAATAATAAGAACTGCTGAAATATGCGGTGCTCATGGAATTATAATACCTAAAAGAAGAAATGTGGGAATTACACCTGTAGTATATAAATCTTCTGCAGGAGCAGCAGAGTATATGAAAATATGTAAAGTTACAAATTTAAATACTACAATAGAAAAATTAAAGAAAAATGGTATATGGGTATATGGGGCTGACATGAGTGGAGAAAATTATTGCTTTGATGTTGATTTTAAAGGACCTATGGCTTTAATAATAGGAAGTGAAGGAAGGGGAATAGCTAAACTAACTAAAGAAAAATGCGATGTACTGGTAAAGATACCCATGGTAGGAAGAGTACCTTCCTTAAATGCTTCTGTGGCAGGTGGCATATTGATGTATGAAATATTAAAGCAAAGAATAAAATGTGGTAAAAATTGAGAAATATTTTTGTAGATGGATACAATGTTATAAATAGTTGGCCTAAGTTAAATAATATAAAGAAATATAGCCTTGAAACTGCAAGACAATCACTTATAGAAATTTTAAGCAATTACTCGGTATATAAGGGCTATAAAGTTTTTATAGTATTTGATGCCCATATGGTATCGGGAAGTTTAGAAAAAAAAGAAAAAATTAATAAAAATGTTGTAGTAGTATTTACTAAAGAAAACGAAACAGCAGATAGTTTTATAGAAAGAACTGTAAATAAAATAGGACGTAAAAACGAAGTATTTGTAGTAACCTCTGACTCACTAGAACAGCAAGTAACATTTCAGAGAGGTGCTGTTAGGATGTCCTCTATTGAATTTTATCATGAAGTTAATAATGTAGAGAATCATATAAAAAGTAAAATTGAAAATAAATATTATGAACAAAGAGATACTTTGGCAGATAGGATAAAAAAGGATGCATTGGAAGAACTTGAGAAAATTCGCAAAAGTGACTAAAATGTATTGACTATAAATTTACTTTTAATGTATAATTGTAGCAGTGGTTTATAATTGTGTTGGAGGGGATATCTTGGATAATAGGAGTTGTAATGCTAAGAAAGTTTCCCCCTTTGAAGAAAAATTAGATGAAGAAATAGTTATTGAGGCAAAAAAAGGGGATGTAAGTGCTCAGGAGTACCTGATAAACAAATATGGCAATTTTGTTAAATCAAAGTCAAAATCATATTTTTTAATCGGTGCAGATAAGGAAGATATCTATCAGGAAGGTATGATAGGTTTATATAAGGCTATAAGGGATTTTAAACCAGATAAGTTATCATCTTTTAAAGCTTTTGCAGAACTTTGTGTAACACGTCAAATAATAACGGCTATAAAAACTGCTACTAGACAGAAGCATATTCCATTAAATACATATATCTCTTTAAATAAGCCTATATATGATGAGGAATCAGATAGAACTTTGTTGGATGTTTTGTCTGAAACTAAGGTGGCAGATCCTGAAGAGCTTGTAATTGGAAGGGAAGAGCTAAATCATATACAAAGTGAAATAGGTGAAGTGTTGTCAAATTTAGAAATGGAAGTACTTATGTCTTATGTAGATGGAAAGTCATATCAAGAAATTGCATGTGATTTAGATAGACATGCCAAGTCTATAGATAATGCTTTACAGAGGGTTAAAAGAAAACTGGAAAAATGTTTAATTCATAAATAAAAATAGTATATTGACAAAAAAATATACTTGTATTAGAATTAATAACTGATATGTTACTTTTAATATTTAATTAAAATTTATTAGCGGGAGTAGTTCAGTGGTAGAACACCAGCTTCCCAAGTTGGCCGTCGCGGGTTCGAGTCCCGTTTCCCGCTCCAAGAGAAATTGCCCATGTAGCTCAGTAGGCAGAGCGTCACCTTGGTAAGGTGGAGGTCACCAGTTCAATTCTGGTCATGGGCTCCAATAGTGATGTATAAAGTTTTTACAACACACCAGGATGGGTTTACTTAAATAGGATGTGTATAATCAACAAGGAGGAAGAGTAATGTCAAAGGAAAAGTTTGAAAGAACAAAACCACATGTAAA
>DAISLB010000065.1:0-10117 GCA_036820645.1 Clostridium sp. | reverse complement strand
TATACCATCACCTACAAAGTATTTTATCTTATGCTGTTTAAAAATTCTCTGCAGTTGTTTTGCCACATCTTCATCTTCAAGTGGTGCAAGATGTGGAAGAGCTTCGACAACTTTAACTTCTACTCCCATACTATTTAGAAAATAGCCTATTTCACAACCTATAGGGCCTCCACCAACTAATATCATTGACTTTGGAAGTTTCTCTAAATTTAAAACTTCATCTGAAGTTATAACCTTTTTACCATCATACTTGAATACTCCAGGTGTAACAGGTACAGATCCAGCAGCAAGTATAATTTTATCTGCCTTTATGGATTCTTTAGATCCATCCTGCTTTGTAACCTCTACCTCTTTATTGCTTATAAGTTTTCCCACTCCCCTTACAAGCTTTACTCCTCTATGCTCAAACATAAACTCTATACCTTTTACAAGTTGATCTACCACTTTATTTTTTCTCTTCATAATTGCATCAAAATCGGCTTTTGGTTCGCCTTCAACCGTAATTCCAAATTTTGATGCTTCTTTTACTACACCTAAAACATCTGTAGAAGCAAGTAATGCTTTTGTAGGTATACATCCTACATTTAAGCAAGTTCCTCCTACATATTTCTTTTCAACTACAGTAACATCTGCGCCTAAAATAGAAGCTTGTAGTGCAGCTACATATCCTCCTGGTCCTCCACCTATTACAACTACTTTCATTTCTAATCGCCCCTTATTTTTTAATCCTGTATTTTTATAATCCTGCTTCGTCCAATACTAATGGCACATTTTCTTCCGCACCAATTGCCATTATATGAACTCCATCGCAAAGTCCTGATTCTTTTACGGCCTTTATAAATTCTCCTGCTATTTTTATGCCTTCTTGAACTTTATTCTCAGCATTTTTCATTCTATCTATAAGTTCATCAGGTACGAATATACCAGGTACGTTTTTATTCATATATTTAGCCATACCAGCTGATTTCAAAGGTATTATACCTACCATAACTTTAGCATCTATACCTTGAGCATCAGTTTCTTCTTTGAATTTCTTTAAAGTTTCCATATCATAAACAGCTTGAGTTTGAAAGAATTTAGCTCCAGCTTTAATTTTCTTCTTCATTTTTATAACTTGAAGCTCTAATGGATCATATCTAGGCGTAACACAGGCTCCTAAAAAGAAATCTGGTTTTCCTTTTAAATCAGTTCCACCCATATCTTTTCCGCCATTTAAAGTACTTGCCACCTGTAATATTCCAACACTGTCTAAATCATAAACTGGTTTTGCACCAGGGTGATCTCCTGTAACAGTGTAGTCTCCAGTAAGAGCTAAAACATTTTCAATTCCAAAAACACCTGCAGATAACAATTCTCCTTGAATTGCTATTCTATTTCTATCTCTTCCTGTTATTTGAAATACAGGTTCTAATCCTGCATCTTTTAACACTTTACAAGTAGCTAAAGATGTAGCCTTTAACGTAGCAGACTGAAAATCTGTTACATTAACTCCATGAACTCTCCCTTTTATCTTTTTGGCACATTCAACTAAATGAGAAAGATCCGTTCCCTTTGGAGGTGCCATTTCAGCTGTGATTGCAAATTCTCCCTTTTCAAAAGCTTCCTTCAATAAGCCCATTTTTTAATCCCCCTTCTGATTATTACTTAGCATTTAAATTTATTTTTCTAGGATGTGCACTTATTTGATAATCTCTTGGACTTCTTAATTCTGTTAGATTATCAAGCTTTCCTAGTTCTTTTAATTTATTGTATATTAATATCCAAGCACAATCATTTTCAGGATCTACTTCACATTTGCCATCTCTTGCACCGCCACAAGGTCCATTTAAAAGTCCCTTTGCACACATTGTAATTGGACATATTCCCCCTGTCCATCCAAGTTGACAATTTCCACAAGCCTTACAAGCTTCTGCATATTGTCCAACTCTTTCTACTTCACCTATAAACATAGTATTATTGCCTGGATAAACAGGAATTTTTACCAACTTAGCTACAGTTTGAGTTCCATCTCCACAAGCTAGGGATACTACTGCATCTGCTTCTTTTAATTCATTCTTTAAGGATTTTAAATCTTTCCTTGTTTTTAAAAGATTGCAGGAAGGGTCAAGTATTTTATATCCTAAAACTTTTTTACCTTGCTCTTCTAACTTGGCTTTCATTGCCAATACTTCTTCTTCTCCGCCTACTTTACAAGTAGTCGCACACAAAGAACATCCTGTGATTATTACTTTTTCACTGTCTTTAAGGTAATCCAATAATTCATCAAAAGATTTTTTTTCTGAAATAATCATATTTTTTCCTCCATTTATTTCACAGGTTTATAGGTTATTTTGTAACTTACAGGCTTTTACAATATGCTGTGCAAGTATAGATGAAGTAACTGAACCTACTCCTCCAGGAACTGGTGTTATCATTGAAGCTTTTGATTCACAATCCTCTGTATCTACATCTCCACATAGTTTTTTACTTTCATCTACATTTATGCCTACATCTATAACTACGGCACCATCTTTTACATATTTTGAATCTATCATTTTAGCTTTTCCCATGCCTACTACCAGTATATCTGCCGCAGAACAAACCTTTGGCATATCAACAGTTTTTGAATGACATACGGTAACTGTAGCATTTTCATTTAAAAGCAGCATGCACATTGGTTTTCCAACTACCATAGATCTTCCTATTATAACTGCATTTTTTCCCTTCATAGGAACTTCATAATGCTTAAGAATTTCTATAACAGCAGATGGTGTACAAGGTGCAAACCCTGTTTCATCATTTTCCATTATTTTAGCGACATTTACAGGACTAAAACAGTCTACATCTTTTTCAGGCGCAATTATATATTTTATAACACTTTCATCTAGTTGTTTAGGGAATGGTCTAAACACCATTATGGCATTTACAGTCTTGTCCGCATTTATTTTTTTCAATTCTTCAATAAATTTATCTTGTGATATATCTTCTGGTAGCTCTTTAACAACTGCCTCTATTCCAATTTTTTCACACCTTTTTAGAGCTCCTTTTTCATAAGCAAGGTCACTTCCGTTTGCTCCAACTCTTACTAACGTAAGTTTTGGAGTAATACCCTTTACCTTTAAATCATTAACTTCTTTAGTTAAAGCTTCACTTATAGCATCTGCTACTGGCTTACCTTTAATTATCTGACCCATACTTATATCTCCTTCATATTAAAATTAGCTATCTATAGCATACTAAACTAATTTACAAGTGCCTCCGGAAGAAATTAAAATTTCTTCCGGAGCATAATAATTTTATTTGGAAAGTGCACTAACTACTTTTTCATATACCTCATCTGCAATCTTAATGCCTTCTTCAACTAAAGGTTCCGTATCTGCTTTTACCTTTTTAACATATTCTTCATCTTTAATAGAATTTATGTTGATTATGACATTAAGTTGTGCTCCAATAATAGCAGCTCTTAAACACTGAACTCCTACTCCAACATCACTTATTGCAAGTTGAGAGCAATTGTCTACAAGTGCCTCATGGAGTTTGATTGCTTCATAAGCCTGTTTAACAATACTTACTGGAACAGCACAAGCCTCTTTTAAACACTTTTCTAATGTCTCTTCTTTTAATTTTTTCTGCTGTTCAGTGTCTTTTGGCATTCCATAAGCCTTTGAAAGAGGTAGAAAGCACTCTGCATCTGCATCCACCATCTTTAAAAGTTCTGATTGAAGCTCATAAGCCCTTTTAAGTATGCCCTTTACCTTTTCATCATACTGTGCAAACTTTTTCTTTCCTATTGTAAGGTTGCATACCATGCCTCCAAGTGCCATACCTATGGCTCCTGTAATAGCTGATGCTCCACCTCCACCAGGAGTTGCAGCTTTAGATGCAAGAACTTCTACAAAATCAGTGCAGCTTTTATCTGCTAATTTCATATTGTTTCCTCCTAAAATGTTTTAGAATAATCCACTTATTACACCATTTTCATCTACATCTATTTTTTCAGCAGATGGAACTTTTCCAAGGCCTGGCATCTTCATTATTGAACCAGTTACTGCAACTACAAAACCTGCTCCAGCAGAAATTGTAACCTGTCTTACTGTAATGTTAAATCCTGTTGGTCTTCCAAGTTTAGTCTGGTCATCAGTCAAAGAGTATTGAGTCTTTGCTATACATACTGGAGTTTTACCAAACCCTAATTTTTCAAGTTCATCAATTTCTTTTTCTGCTTGATTTGTGAAAGTAACATCATCAGCACCATATATCTTCTGAGCTACTGCTCTTATTTTATCTCTGATTGGTAATTTTTCATCATAAGCAAACTGGAAGTCATTTTTCTCTTCTTTTATAAGTCTAAGTACTTCTTTAGCAACTTCTAGTCCACCTTCGCCGCCTTTAGCCCAAACTTCTGATAATTTTACATTTACACCTAATTCTTTACATTTATCTTCTACTAACTTCAATTCTGCCTTTGTATCTGTAGGGAATGCATTTAATGCAACTACTGCTGGTAATTTGTATACCTTAGTTATATTTTCTACATGTTTCAAAAGATTTGGAAGTCCTTTTTCAAGAGCTTCTAAGTTTTCATTATTTAAGTCAGCCTTTGGAACTCCACCATTGTATTTTAATGCTCTAACTGTAGCAACTATTATTACTGCATCTGGTTTTAATCCTGCCATTCTGCATTTGATATCTAAGAATTTTTCAGCACCTAGGTCAGCACCGAAGCCTGCCTCAGTAACTACATAATCACCAAAGTGAAGAGCCATTCTAGTAGCCATTATTGAGTTACATCCATGAGCTATATTTGCAAATGGTCCGCCGTGTACAAATGCTGGTGTTCCTTCAAGAGTTTGAACTAGATTTGGTTTTAATGCATCTTTAAGAAGTGCTGCCATAGCTCCTTCAGCTTTCAAATCATGAGCTGTTACAGGTTTGCCATCTCTAGTATATCCTATAACTATTTTAGCAATTCTCTTCTTCAAATCAATTATATCAGATGATAAACAGAATATAGCCATTATCTCTGAAGCAACTGTTATATCAAATCCATCTTCTCTAGGTGTACCATTAGCTTTTCCACCTAATCCATCAACTACAAATCTAAGTTGTCTGTCGTTCATGTCTACACATCTTCTCCAAGCAATTCTCCTTGGGTCTATGTTAAGTTTATTGCCTTGATATATATGATTATCTATCATCGCTGCAAGTAAATTGTTAGCAGCAGTCAATGCATGTATATCTCCTGTAAAGTGTAAGTTTATGTCTTCCATAGGTACTACTTGAGCATATCCACCGCCGGCAGCTCCACCTTTTATACCAAATACAGGTCCCATAGATGGTTCTCTAAGTGCAACAACAACAGATTTATTCATTCTAGCAAGTGCATCTGCTACACCTATTGCTGTAGTAGTTTTTCCTTCTCCAGCAGGTGTTGGGTTTATAGCTGTACATAATATAAGTTTCCCATTTTTACTAGGCGTAGTCTTTAACAAGTTATAATTAACCTTAGCCTTGTATTTACCATACAGTTCAATATCATCTTCGGAAATATTTAGTTTTTTTGCAATTTCCTTGATATCCTTTATTTTACATTCCTGAGCTATTTCGATGTCTGATTTATAGGTCATTTAAATTACCCCCACTTCTAATTTTTGTTTTATATTTTTTACCTCCTCCACGGTTTCTTTATTGGAATCGTAAGGAGATTGATTGACTCTATCAGAACTTCCCACTGTGTCATTATAATGTATAAATCCAAGACATTCTTTTTCATCTATGTTCTCTAATACAAATTTTTCGTCATCTTTGTTTCTAATTTTATTTGCTACCACAAATATCTTTTCTATTCCTATATCCTTAGCTAATTTTTTTACATGTTTGAACGTTTGTATACTTCTTATTCCAGGTTCCACAACAACAATAAATACATCTACACCTTGTGCTGTTCCCCTTCCCAAATGTTCAATACCTGCTTCCATATCCATTATAACAATGTCTTTATTTTGGAGCATTAAATGTGACGTGAGTTTTTTGAGCAAGACATTTTCCGGGCAGAAACAACCTGTTCCGCCTGTATCAACTGTTCCCATAGTTAAAAGTCTTACACCTTTGTATTCTTTGCAATATCTTTCTGGTATATCATCAACTTTAGGATTTATTTTAAACATTTTTCCAAATGATCCTGGAGTAGAACTTGTTCTCTCTGCTACCAACTTTTTCATTTCTGAAATTGGAATAATTTCATCTGCTACTTCTTTTGGAAATCCTAATGCTAATGCCAAATTGGGATCAGGATCTGCATCCACAGCTAAAACATTATATCCTTCTTCTGCATATATTTTACTTATTATTGCTGCAAATGTAGTTTTACCTACACCACCTTTACCTGTTATAGCCATTTTCATTTTCATATGTAATCCCTCCCATTTTTGAACAACCATTTTATTTAATTTATTTGAAATACAAACTTAATATATACATTTATTCACAAATATATTCAGATATATTCTTTGATAATTTATATACAAATTTATATATAAATTTATAAGCTTTATCCCACATTATATCATTTTTAAATTAAAATTCTTCTCAAAATGATATGTTGCCTTGGCTTCATATCATTTTGAGAATATATTTTATATCATATTGAGTTGAGTTGAGCGCCTATAAAATCAAAATGAGCTATTATGCCATTTTTAATTTTGGCATGACAATTGCTTGCCTATATTATTAGATACCTAATTTTTTACGTTTTTCATTTATCCTATTAACCATTTGTTCAACTGCTTTATGAGGATCTGTTTCTATAAAGAATTTAGCTCCTACCCAGTCTTCTATTTTGTTAGTAAGAATATCTACAACTTCTGGGCCACCTGTTACTGGAGGTGCTACTCCAAGCCAAGTATCAATACCTGAAGTTACTACATAAGTACCTATAGAAACAGCTTTTTCTGACATCCATTCTGGTGCTACACCTACAACTGGAAGATCACTCATATCTGTACCTAAGAAATTAGCTACTCTACCAACTAAGTCTAATATACGGCTTATATCAACGCAAGAACCCATATGAAGTACAGGTGGTATACCAACAAGCTTACATACAGTAGCTAGTCCTGGTCCTGCATATTTTTCTGCTGCTTCTAATTGCATTAATCCATATTCTGCTGCTGCTTGAGCTGCACAACCTGTAGCAACAACTATTACATCATTTTTTATTAATCCCTTTATAGTCTCAATGTGTGCAGAATTATGAGTAACTTTAGGATTATTACAACCAACTACACCTGCAGCACCTCTTAATACTCCTGATGTTAAAACATCTGCTAAAGGTTTTACAGTTTGCATTGGTCCTATTTGTGTATTTACAACCTTGTCCAATTTATTTATTACTTCTTCAACGCTGTATCCTACAATTCCCTTTGATTTCAATTCAGGAATCATTACTTTACTGTTGTCTCTATTTTTAAAGTTTAATATTGCTTCTTTTAAAATCTGTTTAGCTGAATCAAGTGGATGTTCTTCATCAAATTCAATATAAGTTGAATCTGTGATGTGAGCTTTTGGTGAAGTCGTTATAAATTTAGTATGATATGACTTGGACAGTTTTGCTAATGCTGGCATAATACATTGTACATCAACTATAAGTCCATCTACTGCTCCTGTAACTACAGCCAATTCCTGCTGCATAAAGTTTCCTGCTATTTTAATGCCATGTCTCATGGAAACTTCATTTCCAGTACAGCACATTCCACATAAATTTATTCCATCAGCACCTTCTGATTTAGCAAGTTCAATTAGTTCTGGATCTGATGCTGCTTCTACTATCATATCTGAAAGGAGAGGTTCATGCCCGTGTAAAACAACATTTACAGAATTCTTTTCAAGTACTCCAAGATTTGCTTCTGTCTCAATGGACTTAGGTGTTCCAAACATTATATCACTAAATTCTGTAGCCATATATGATCCTAGCCATCCATCACCTAGTGAACATCTCATAGCCATTTTAATCATAGCTTCTGCATCTGCATTACATCCTATATGTGTTGAGTGCATAACTGCAGCTATTTCTCTATCAATTGCCCTTGGAACTATGTCAAGTTTATCCCATATTTCCTTTCTCTTTGGTGGAAGGGAAGGTGGAAGTTTAACTTCTCCCATTTGTCTACCATAATCATCTAATCCTTTTTTTGCTACTTCATGTGCTACATCGTATATGTCTCTTCCTTCAGTTTCTACATCATATATTTTTGCAACTTCTTTCAATTTCTTTTCATCTTTAACTTTTATATCTCCATCTTTGCTAGTGTGATACAAACTAAGTGCTATACTCCTGCCATGATCTGAATGTGCTGCAGCTCCTCCTACAACCATTCTTGCAAAGTTCCTAGATACAATTACATCTGCTGTAGCTCCACATATACCTCTTTCTACACCTTTTCCTGGTACCGGACTTACTCTACAAGGACCCATACTACAATTTCTACAACAAACTCCTGCTGATCCAAATCCACATTGTGCCTTCATGTCTACTTTTCTATCCCAAGCTGTTTGAACCCCATCTTTTTTTGCCTTGTCCAACAATTGCAAAGTAGCCTGATCAATTGACATCTCTTTTTGTTCCATTTTAATAATTCCCTCCTTAAAGAAATAACTTCAATTTTTATTGTAATTACTTCTTAAAAATAACTTAACTTTACCTAAAACCCTATTTTTTTATTTTAATTATTTAATTAATTGTACATAATACAATTATAATTATAACCTTTTTGCTTCATAAAATAAATATATTTACTATAAAAATGTTAAAAAATAAACATACATTTAAGTATAATATTGGTTATTAATATTATCAGTACATTATTTGATGATTTATTAAGAAAATACGTATTTCTATTTGAAATATGCAATTTATATGTGATCATTATATTGTGACACATTTTGACTTTCTAAGCATTACATAGATGTAAAAAGTAAGAAACGTTTACATCGTTACTACTATAACTTTTTCACTTACATATTAACATAATAATGTACAAATTGAAAAGGGTTTTAAAAAAAAAAGCGAAAAAAATTTTTTTATTTTTTTGTTTTTAATGTTTAGACTTGTTTATACAAGTATTTAAACCAATTGTTCCCACTTAAAATTTAGCATTTAAAAAATATCTATACTAGTTTGGTATATATTTAACAATCATTCATATATATATTTCAATACATAAATTGTACTATTATGGAACTATTTTGATTTTCACTGTTTGAGGTATCACTTTTTGATGATTTTACTTCTCCAACATCAGTTTGTTCCGTTTAAAACCTCCCAAAAACCATATTACGTTCTCATTTGTTTTTTATATGAGTTTAATATGGAAATATTAAATTTCCCTTAAAATAAATTAATGTTGTTACGCAAATAAAAGCTCTGGTAAGTTCCAGAGCTTTTATCAATGAATATTACGTTAGGTAGCCATCGGATAAATTCAAAATATAAATTTTAAAATTAAGCAAACGCATCAAATATGTTATCACTAGAAGTATTTTTACTACTATCACCATTAGAATTGGCAGTATCATTTTTCGATGATTTTACTTGCTGGTTAGTAGCCTCTCCTGTTTTCTGCGTTTGGATTTGCTGGATTTGCGATTGAATTTGTTCCAGCTGGGCTTCAAGTTCTTTAATCTTTGCTTGTTTTGTTTTTTCGTCATCCTTACTTGAGTTTTCCTGCTGTATTTGTTCCTGAATAGATTGTTCTTCTTTTTCAAGTTCACTTACACTACTGCTACTACTACTACTACTACTACTGCTACTTGAAACTGAAATTGAAGCATTTGACATAGAAGAAATTGATGAAATACTCATTTTAAGACCTCCTAAAAATTTTACTATTTATATTTATCTATATTTGTTCCTTAAATAAGTTTAATATACTAACATTAATTTTTTCTTAAAATGAGCTAATTTTTTATAATTTTACTATTTTTTATACCATACTATATAGAGTCACCACTAATTATGTTTGTAACTTTAAGCATTTGAAAGAAAATAACAAGTCAAAGATGCGAAGGATATTTTTTATCATACAAGGAGGCAGGTTCCGCAGATAGTGAATCCTATCTAAGGGTTCTACCGATGCAGTAT
>DAISLB010000064.1:0-10652 GCA_036820645.1 Clostridium sp. | reverse complement strand
ATTAATGGTTTGCCATTTTGAGATATTACATATACCATATTTTCAGCTCCTTAGAGTAAAATTCACAGCCACAAGGACTGGTTAAAGTCTCCCTTGATTAGATATGCCCTCTTAGGGTTTGAGACTGGGAGTGGCATCGTCAAAGTAACAGGCATATCCATACATCTGTTCAGCTACTCTAGCCTACAGACTAGTGCAATATAGTAAAGCCAGTGGCTAACTACATGCTCTCCACTTTAGTGGAGAGTAATTGACTTGATTCATTGTTTTGATCTATTCGCTTTCCCATGTGTGCAAATGGGAAAATAAATAGAGCGAGCATTCCTATTGTAACTATTATTTTAATAAAGAAATCAAGTACCATAAATATCATCTCCTATAATATATTTCTAACTATTAATGTATTGATTAGCAAGGCTAATTATTCAGTTACTTTACAAGAAAATTGGCAGCTATTGATTTCTGCCAACTTCTTGTTATTTTATTCTATTATATTTATTTCCTCAATAAATCCAAAGTTTAGTTCTTCTACCTCGAAGGGTTTTTCTCTGTCTGCTGATAAATGGAATATTAGTTTTCTCTTAGCATCATCTTCATCTTTAGCTTTAACATAAGCAGTTAGCTCATCAAATTCACCAAACATGATGTAAGGAATCTTAAAAACCTTTTCGTTTTCCATATTCTACACCTTCTTTATTTTTTATTAACAAAGTCTTTAAACTCTTTACCAGCTTTAAATACTGGAGCCTTTGAAGCTGGGATTGTTATTGCTTCTTTTGTCATTGGATTTACACCTTTTCTTTCTTCTCTTTGTCTTACTTCAAATGTCCCAAAACCAACAATTTGTACTTTTTCGCCACTAGCTACTACTTCCTGAACTGATTCGATAAATGCATTTAACGCTGTTTCTGTATCCTTCTTAGTTAACTTACTCTTTTCTGCCATCATTGATATTAATTCACTTTTCTTATTCATAATATTTTTCTCTCCTTTTATTTTTATATTTTTATTTATTAATTTTATTGTTTTCAGATAGTGTTTCTAATAAAACTTTTCTTATTTCATTTTGAAAAGCTTCACTAGTTATTGTACTTTCTATCATTTCTTGGGTAACGCTCCTAGCTATTTTTTCTACTTCACTTTTAGTTATTATCTGATCTGATATATACTGCATTAATAACTGTTTAGTTAAAGCGGAAAAATTAATGTTGTTCTTTTCTATGTAGTCCAAAATTATTTTGTCTTCCTTGTTACCTTTGTTAAAATGGACTCCTTTTTTACATATCAAGGTTTTTTCTTCATTTTTTATTTTTTTACATCTCCTTTTCTATTTAAATAAAAGTTCTACTTTTTGACCTTTTGTTCTACTTCTTACTGTTAGTATATAGCCTTATATAAATTATGTCAACACCTAAAATGAACTTTTTTCTAACTTTGTTAATTATAGTTACTAAGTGATAAGCAAAAATACATTTATTTTAATAAAATTAATAAAAAATTAAATTCATTTTATATTAATTTGGTGAAGCCAATATATATCTTTGAATATTAATTTTAGAGAAAGGGTGTGAAATTATATGAGATCAAAGCATAAATCAAAATATAAACAAATATTTACTACTATACTAACGATTATCTTATTTGGTTTTGTAGCACTTTGTTGTATTGGGACTTTAATACCTGATAAGACTACAACTAGTTATATACCTATAAATGATGGGTATATAACCGATAATGCTAATCTTTTAAGCAGTAAAGAGAAAGAAGAATTAGAGCAAAAAATAAGTACATTTAGCGATATACAGTTAGGTATCCTTACTGTTAAAAGCTTGCCAAACAATCTTACTCTCGAGGAATTTTCTAATAAAGTTTTTAATGATTGGAAAATTGGAGATAAAAAAACAAATCGAGGATTACTATTTGTATATGTTCAAAGCACAGATAAAATGCGATTAGAGGTTGGATATGGACTAGAAGGAGATATCCCTGATATTACTGCTAAACATATTTTGCAAGAAATCCATCCTTCTTTTACAGCCAAAAACTATGCAAAGGGAATATCCCAGCTTGTAGAATGTATAGGGAATGTTGGTAAAGTAAACGAAGCAGATAAAAAGAATTCATCATCAGGAGATGTTTTCTCATTTATATTAGCAGCGATAATAGTTATTCTTGCTATATGCTATATTGTTGATGGCAATAAAAGCTATATTATAAGTTCTACTAGGGATTCTAGCAGAAACAACAGATTTGGTGGATTTGGAGGATTTGGAGGTGGCAGCTCTGGAGGGGGTGGAGCATCCGACTAATTAAAAATTATAATAAATAGGCCATTGCCCAAACGATACTTATTAATAATTTGTGAAAAGTATATTTATATACAGTTTCAAATTAAATTAAGGAAAGAGGTTAAATTTAAATGAAAAAAAGTAAAAAAGTTTTGTTAATAGTTGGTATTATATTAGTGGTATTTATTTTAACAAGCATTGGTTATTACAATGGGTTTGTAAGTTCTAATCAGAAGATTGAAGCAGCAATGAGCGAAATAGACAATCAACAGCAAAGAAGAAGTGATTTGGTCCCAAACCTAGTTAATACAGTTAAAGGCTATGCGTCACACGAGAAAGAAGTATTTGAGAATATAGCAAAAGCTAGACAGATGTATTCTTCTACAAGTAGCACATCTGATAAAATTAAAGCAGACCAGGAAATGTCTTCTTCTCTGTCAAGATTAATAGCAGTTGCAGAAAACTATCCTGAACTTAAATCAGATAAACATTTTACCGATTTAATGACACAGCTTGAGGGAACTGAAAATAGGTTATCAGTTGCAAGAAAGAATTATAACGATTCAGTTAAAAAGTATAATAGCAAAATTTCAAGATTTCCAGGAAACGTATTTGCCAAGATGTATGGTGTTTATAAGCAGCCATATTTTAAAGCAGATGAAGCAGCTAAAAGTAATCCTGTAGTTGATTTTAATAACAATAAATAATTTTTAACCTATTATCTATTACTTAAAATAAGAGAGCCAGTTTTCCCACAGTAAAAGAAAACCGGCTCTCTTACTTTATATTAATTTAATGAAATCAATATATATCTTTGGATGCTAATTTTGGGGGAGGGGGGTTAACTTTTATGGAAAAAGTTAAGAATATTTTATTAATTATAGGCATTATAGTAGTTATATTTATTTTTACAAGTATTGGCTTTTATAATGGATTTGCACATTATTATAAAAAAATTGAAGCATCAGTAAGCGAAATAGATAGTCAGCAGCAAAAAAGAAATAACTTGATTCCAGACTTAATTAATACAGTAAGATGGTATGCATCAGATGAGAAAGAAATATTTGAGAGTATAGCAGAAGCTAGAAATATGTATTCCTGTGCAAGTAGCATTACTGAAAAAATTAAAGCAGATCAAGAAATATCTTTTTCTTTATCAAGATTAAAATCGGTTGCAGAAAATTATCCTAAACTAAAATCAGATAAACATTTTACTGATTTAATAATGCAACTAGGAGATATCGAAAATAATTTATCAGTTGCAAGAGGAAATTATAATGACTTAGCCAAAGAATATAATAGCAAAATTTCTAAGTTTCCATGTAATATATTTGCTAAAATGTATAACATTAATAAGCAACCATATTATAATGTAGATAAAACGGATAAATAGTTTTTCTACTTATTATTTAATATTTAATATAAGAAGGCTGGTTTTCTTTTATAGTATGAGAAGGCCAGCTTTTTTATTTTATTTGCAATAATAATATAATAAGGAGGGATTTTTGTGCAGGGGGTTTTCTATGTTTTTCTTGCAGCGTGGTCTTTGCTGGGATTGTTACTAATTTTCAGTAATGTTCCATTAAATACTTTAGCATTAGCACAAATAATTATTATTTTATTTTTAGCATTATATTTATATAATAATACTATTCATTATAGCATAAATGGATTTTACATAGACTTAGCCAAGAACCTATGATTTCAATTACTGAGGTAAAGGCTTGTACTATTTAATAATATATTGAAAGTTATTTAGCACCCAAAAGCTACTATGATTTTAACTGTACTGAACTCAAAAGCAGGTACACTTAATACAATTGATTTTAAAAAAGTAAGACAGATATCTTAAAATACCTGCCTTACTTTTTTAAAACAATCATCTATTTGCCCATTTACTATAATCCATATTTAATGGTTTTAGCCAATCGTTATTAAAATCGTTATTACTTAATTTGTTTAGCAATTCTCTCAATGCCAATCCAGTATTGTTAGCGTTATTATAAGCATCATTGTTATTTTCAAGGCTTAATACTAAATTTGGTATTCTGTATATAAAAGCTGTTTCACTTATATCTAATGCTGCAATATTATTAGCACCAAGACATACGCTAGTATTATCAAATACATTTGAGAATGGATATTTAAATAAAGGTGTATGCTCTGTTATTACAGCATCTTTGACAGCAACTAATTCTACACCTTTTATTGAATTATTATATACTAATATTTTAAATAATAATGTAGGAATACCTACATTGTTAAATTTATCACCAAAGTATGTTAAGTCCATTCTGCAAGCTTCTTTCTTTATAATATATACCTGAGAAGTTTGGCTTTCTCTATATTGTATTGTTGATATACCTGAAAATTGCGGGAATATAGGACTTTCTATAAATTCCTCTTTTTCTTCTTCCATGGTACTGGCACTTTCGATCATTTTCATTAATTCGTCTAAACTAATATATTTTGTTTCAATACCACTATCTGTATATATTTTTATTTTATTTAACTTTTCCTCGCCTATTTCAATTGTTATGTTATTTTCCATTTTTTTATTTTTCTCCCTTCAATATTTTTAAGATATTGCCTATATCCATAGCATATAAGCAATACATTTCTTCATCTGCTAATATTCTTATTTTTTTATTTTTATCAGTTAAACAGCATATACTTTCGCTTTTTATATCCAGAATGTCAGGTGATTCGTTATATAAACATTCTATAAGATAGTCCTTAATATCTGATCCTAATGTTGTTACTATTTTTTCTTTTTGAATAATAGGTATGTTTTTATCAATATTTATTTCTAACATTGATAAAGCACAGCCGTCAAGTTTTTCAGCAAGTTCATTTGAAATATTAAAATACTCCCTAATATTGCATCCAGTAATATTAGTTACAGTTGTATCTCCTATTAATATGTGTAACATATTGTATGAAAAGTTGCTGTGCGAATAATAAAACATCTCGCCATCATCTGATGTAGGCAGATATAATCTGAAATTATTTTTAAGCTTATATCCGCTATCATATGCTTTTTTTAAATCTTCTAAATTTTCAAGGCTCTCCATTATCGCAGTTAGTTCATTTTCCCCCATATCAGTTAACATAGCAGTAAACCTTCCTTCTTATACTTATACAGCGACTCGATAAATTTAAGATCAGTTATAGCATAAACGACTTCGCATATATCAATGCAAATATATATACATCCGTATAGATCTCCATGTTCATAATATATTGTATTTATTGAGTACTCATTATCAGATTCTATATAAATTTCATTATCGAATATTTTTTTTAATTCTTCCAAAATTACTGTACAAGCATTTTCTTTTATAGGGATGGTTAGTATTGCTAAATCAGTAAGATCTGATCCCATAAACACGGATTCTTCGATATTATTTTCTTTAAGTATTATTTTTGTTAATTGATTAAATGCTTCTTTATCATACTGTTGGATTTCAATATGTGATGAAATATTACTTAAAATACCGTCATCAATAAGATTTGATATAGCATTACTATATGATTGATTATATGAGTTAAACTCATCATCAAAAATATTTAAATCAATAGATTTATCAGAATTGTAGTCACCATTTAATTGCTGCAATTTATATATAGCAAGCAAATTAAGTCCACTCATCAAAATGTTGTATTCTCTTTCTCCTATGTCTGTAAACATTTTCTTATTTTTAGCAGCAGACCGTTTAGCAAGTATATGAATAGCATAAATATAACATTTATTACTACTTATATATGAGGTATTGTCTGCTACATTCTCCTTTCAGTTTTGATATTGACAAAACTTATATTTTTAGATAAATAGTTTAATTATCTTATCCGTTATATTTTTGCTTAAACTAATTGTGCAGGGGAAATATAATTCAGTTTCTACTACACCATTTTCTATCCCTATTATTGTTGAAAAGGCATCAAATGTTATATCATCATTCTTATATGGATCTCCATTTTGGAATACTTTAATTAATGAAGATATTTTTTGATTTATAGTGTCCTGTAGTTCTCTCCTATACTTTATGTTGATTATTATTGGTTCAACGCAGATATTCTCAAGCATAAGTGCAGCTGTACTTTTATTAAGCTGTGATACCATCTGTTGAACCAATTCTACATCCCCAGCGTATAACTGCAGTTTAACCTTATTGCTTTTTATTTTTGCAAATATACAATATTGTGGTATTTGCACCAATGAATATGATCCATCATCTTCATTAGCAGCATAATCCATTTGCTCAGGAGTACAGTACCCAAATATATTTTGTATCTTTTTCATAGCATAAAGTATTTCTAACCTTTCGTTAATGGTATCAATTTCATTAGTACCTAAGTCCGTATACATAGAGCTAATCACCTACTTTGTTTGATTTAGCATATCTAAAAGATTGTTAATCTCAGCAAGTCTGCCTGTAGCATTTGCCTTTAGATATTCACTTAATTTAGACTTACTCTCAATTTTTAAATATTCCTCTATTCCCTCTTTTCTTTTTTTTAAGCATTTTATAATTTTGTCTATATTTTGCATTACTTTTCCTCCAGTCAAATAATAAGTTTAAAAGAAATCTTCTGTATCCTGTGTTTTTGTACATTTTGCCTTATCTATTAAGGTAGTTAAAAATGTGTTCTTTTGTAATTCTTCAATTAAATCTGATTCATCAGATACCTCCTCTTGTGCCATTTCTATATCCTCTATTGTTATACTTTCTAAAAATTCATTAGTAATGATATCCTCATTACATATTTTCTCTAAAATCAAAGCAATCGTTGAGTTGTCGCTTAATTCTTGATTATTTTTTAACGCTTTTGCATTACTCATTAGTTTTTGAAAATCTAATGTTATATTTTTCTTTCCTTTTTTCATTATCTTTTTATCCTCCTCATTAAAGTATTGTGGTTTTCCATTATTGATAAGTATTGTTTAGCCTGTAAGCTGTTTTCTTTTTGCTTTGCTAATAATTCAGTGTTATTCTTAGAATTTTGTATTATATTAAACAGTATTTCAGAAAAGCTTTCAGATGTTTTCTTATCCAAAATATCCAAAATATCATCCTTCCCTTATAGTTTTTAGCTTATAAATAAGCCATTAGTTATTTATCCAATTTATTATTATTGCAAAAAATATTTTGTAAGAGGCTTCAGCACTTTATTTGTGCTAAAGCCTTTTATTATTTATAGTTTATTTTAATTTTTTAAGTAAATTTTTATTTTTGTAATAATAATAAATACAGGTTAGAATTTTATCTATTTGCTTAATAGAGGAAAGGACATAATATGGCAAAAAATAATAACTATGAAGAATTAACAATAATTAAAAAAGCTAAAGATTTATCAGCTTATATATTTCAGATTACTCAGCATTCGCCAAAAAAATTCAGGTTTTCTCTAATAACAAGACTGCAAAATTATAGCTTAGATTTAATTGATTGCCTTAATGATGCTAATACAACATTTATTGATATCAAATTGTTAAGGGATTTGGATAAAAGCATTCGAGCAGCCACATATAAATTGAATAATGTAGTAAAAACTCAATCAGAAGCTTGTTATTTTGGAAACAAAATTTTAACTTTAAAATTAACAAAAGCGACAAAATTTGATGAGGAAATTAAGCAACGATTAAATTTACAGCATAAAGCTTTAAGTTTATTGCAAAAGATTGATCATTTAACGCTAACATCAAAGGAAATGTACTGTATTAATAATAAGCAGCAAGAAATGATAGCTAAATATATCTCAGATATCCGCAAACTACTGTATAAATGGATAAGCTCTGATAAAAAGAGATATAAGTACTAGCCCATAAAATTATTTTTAAGTTAATTATTGGGATGAGGTTAATTATAGAGTTCCTTATTATGACAATTCCTACAATGTATGCAATGTAAACAGTGACGGTTCCAACAACAACAACAATGCAAACAATGAGTCGGTAGGTGTCAGGGCGGCTTTAAAATATAGCCAGAAATAATTTCTTTTAGAAATTATCAGTGCACTTTTTTAAAGGAACTTCATTCCATCCATAATGGATATTATGGAAAACACAAGCTACTGGTGTTTTTTTAGATTTAGTAGTCTTAGGATGAAAGGTATAGAAAAATGCATAACAGTATTATGGTTTTATAAACCTTTCCCCTACTTTAATGAAATAAGTAGGGGAACATTTTTTTGACAGATATTTTAAGCAGGAGGAAAATTATGCACAGTATAAATAATGTTTATTACAAAACATATGACTTCAATACTCTTTTAAAAGCACACTATCTTTGCAGAAGGGGAAAGAGGGATAAACCAGAAGTTATAAGTTTTGAAAAGTTTTTAAATTGCAATTTAATGATGTTAAAAGAGGATCTCGAAAATAAAACCTATAAAATAGGTGATTATAAAATTTTCATCGAACACTATCCTAAGAAAAGGGTAATTATGTACCTGCCCTATAGAGACAGAGTAGTCCAAAGGGCATTTTGTGATTCCATATTAAGACCTTTACTAGAACCAACGCTAATTTATGATAATTATGCTTCAAGAATAGGGAAAGGTGTACAGTTTGGGATAGAAAGAACCAAAAGATTCATGCGAGGATTTTATAATAAATATGGCACTGAAGGTTGGATATTAAAAGGAGATATTTTTAAATACTTTCCTTCTATCAATCATGCAATTGTGAAGAAATACTTATATCCCAAAATAAAAGATAAAGATATTATTTGGCTTTTAGATACCTTTATTGATAGTGTTGATAAACCAGAAAATCAAAGGATGTTATCAATTTACAACAGTATGGCTGGTATCCCTATTACTACTCCAGGCAAAGGACTACCTATTGGCAATATGATTTTCCAATTGCTAGCAGTCTATTATTTAAATCCACTTGATTGGTTTGTAAAAGAAGAACTTAAAATAAAATATTATTCCAGGTATATGGATGATTTTATTTTAATTAGTCATGATAAAGAATACTTGCAATATTGTTTAAAGAGGATAAGAAATCTAGTTAGCGATTTGGATTTAAAACTGAATAACAAAACGCAAATATTCCCGATACAAAATGGGATAAATTATCTTGGCTGGCATTTTTATTTAACTGATACTGGAAAAGTTATTATGAAAATACGAAAAGACAGCTCTAAAAGAATGAAAAGAAAAATTAAGCGTTTTAATACAGCTTATGATGAAGGTGAATTGACATTCGAAGATATTAATAGGAGCGTACAATCATGGACAGCTCATGCAAAACACGGAAATACCTATTATTTAAGGAAAAACGTATTAAGCAGATTAAAATTAGAGAAATGCCCAATGCCCAGCTAACAAGGTATACATTTTACCATTATTAACTGCGACTTTATATATTTTAAGTAAAAGCAATATATATAAGTAAGACTTAAAATATCATGCTTTTAAGCATTAAGGTTTTTGCAAATAGTGTATAACTTTTAAGTCTAACTATTATTATACGTATAATGCACAAAATTAATATTGTGCATAAAATTATTATTTTTATTATTTTTACAGAAGGAGGTAAAAATTAATCATGCAGAATTTTTTAAGTAAAGAAGAAATGCAGCGTAGAGTAGCACAGGCACTATTATGTGTATCTGTGTTTAATCTGGGAATGGACATAACACCAAAAGTAGTAAAAGGGAATATAAGTATTTCAAGCTCAGATATAGCTAAAGCAGAAGAAACAAAAACGTTAAAGATAGGTGATACTGTAAAACTTAGTGACCTTTATGTGGGCGATACATTTAAAGCATCAGGCATAGAATGGATGGTTGTAGCTAAAAACCATGAGGGCTATCCAGGTGGTTCTGTTACTGTTATGAGCAAAGATATATTAGAAAATAGGGCATTTGATGATACAGGAACATATGGCTCCAATCATTGGGGCAATTCAGATTTAAGAAAATATCTTAATGGTGAATTTTATAATAAGTTAGATCCAAACTTTAGAGCAGCAATATTGGAAACTAATCTAGTTAATATTGAGAATGAAGCTAATAATTATAATTATGATAAATGTGGAGCCCCAAGCTATAGTGGCAAGACCTATTATACTCAAGACAAAATATTCATACCATCGTTTGAAGAACTAGGAATAAAAAATATAAGCTGGGCCAGAAAAGTTGGTGAAGACTATGGTGCATTTAAAACAAATGAATCAAGGATAGCTAAGTTGAATGGTAACAATTGGTATTACTGGACAAGAGTTCCTTATTATGGCATTTCCTACCATGTGTGCGGTGTAGGCAGTGACGGTTCCAGCACCACCGCAATGCGAACTATGAGTCGGTAGGTGTCAGGGCGGCTTTAAATCTGAAATCTGATATCCTCCTTGAA
>DAISLB010000063.1:0-10826 GCA_036820645.1 Clostridium sp. | reverse complement strand
TGCACACAGCGAAAGCGACTATCACCAAATCAAAGATTTGGGATATCTGCTTTTCTTCAAAGTGGGGGATAAGCACTGCTACGCACCTGGATAAGTTCTTCCCCTAAAGGATAACGTATTCTAAGTGCTAAAGACACTAAGAATACTGTTAATAAGGTTCAGTTGGAGAAAGTCATCCTTATAAGCAAACTCCATCTGAACCTAAGAATTACTTGATAAGTTTATAACAGTAAAACTGTTAAAATAGATTTTGTCTATAGTATATAAGTGTGATAATATATGTTATATTGACTTTTTATGATATTTTAATTATTTTTATGTATACGAGGTGAAAAATAGTGGAAGTTTATTTTGACAACAGTGCGACAACTAAACCTTATGATGAAATAATAAATTCAATGGCAGAAACTATGAAAAATTATTATGGAAATCCCTCTTCTTCTTATTCTTTAGGAGTAAAAGCAGAGTTAAAGATGAATGAAAGTAGAGATATAGTGGCACATACCCTAAATTGCAGTAGAGATGAAATAATATTTACTTCTGGTGGAAGTGAAAGTAATAATTTTTTAATAAGGGGGTTTATAAAACCTGGACAGCAAATTATAACTACAAAGATAGAACATCCCAGTATTTTAAATACTTGCAAGGCACTAGAAAGACAAGGAGTAAAAGTTGTTTATTTAAATGTAGATAACAGTGGAAAAGTGGATCTTGAGGAGCTTAAAAAAAGTATTAATAAAGAAACTAGAATAGTAAGTATAATGCATACTAACAATGAAATTGGAACAGTACAAGATATAGAAACTATAGGAAAGATTATAAAAGAACAAAATAGTGGAGTAAAGTTCCATGTAGATGCAGTTCAAGCCTATGGAAAGTATGATATTGACGTTAAAAAATGCAATATAGATTTATTATCTGCAAGTGGACACAAAATACATGGACCAAGGGGAATAGGTATTGCTTATGTAAAAAAAGGTCTTAGACCTGAACCACTTATATATGGAGGTGGACAGGAAAAAGGGTTTAGATCAGGCACTGAAAATTTAGCAGCTAGTGTGGGATTTGCAGAAGCAGCAGAGAAAGTATACAAAAATAGAAAAGAAAGTTTTAGTAAAGTAACATGTGTAAAAAATTATTTTATAGAAAAACTTAAAGCTATATCTAACATTAAAATAAATAGTGCTGGAAATGACTATTCGCCTTATGTATTAAGTGTATCTTTTATAGGTGTAAGAGGAGAAGTATTACTACACTTGCTAGAAGAAAAAGGTATATATGTATCTACAGGGTCTGCATGTTCTGCTAAAAATAACGAAGATAGTCATGTGCTTAAAGCCTTGGGATTGAAGAAGGAAGAAACAAAGGGAACTATAAGATTTAGCTTTGATGAAGATAATTCAAAAGATGAAGTTGATTACACCTTAAATGTACTGGATGAATCTTTAAAATTTTTAAGGAGCGTGGGTAGATGAGAAAATTATTACTTTTAAAATATGCCTCAGAAATATTTTTAAAAGGATTAAATAAAGGCAAATTTGAGAAGAAGTTAAAGGATAATATAAAAAGTGTTCTTGGAGAAACCAAATACGATTTTGTGGTAGATGAGGGAAGATGGTTTATAGGTTGTGATGACATGGATGAAACTATTGCAAAATTAAAAAAGGTATTTGGAATAGCTGAAATTTGTATAGTAGATGAAGTAGAACCAGATATGGATAGTATAAAGGAACAATGCCTTAAAAGTATACATCAAAATTCAGGAAGTACTTTTAAAGTAGTGACTAAAAGGGCAAATAAGAAATTTCCTCTTAATTCTATGGAGGTAAGCAGGGAAGTTGGAGCTCATATTTTAAAAAGCACTGAAAATTTAACAGTAGATGTAAGAAAACCAGATTTTTTTGTAAATGTAGAGATAAGAGATAGGGCTTACGTCTATTCAAAAAGGATAAAAGCCATAGGTGGAATGCCTTATGGAACAAATGGAAGCACAATGCTTATGCTTTCAGGAGGGATAGATTCGCCAGTAGCTGGATATATGATGGCTAGAAGGGGAGTTAGATTAAATTGTGTATATTTCCACAGCCATCCTTATACTAGTGAAAGGGCTAAGGAAAAAGTCAAGGAATTGGCTAGAATATTAAAAGGATATACGGGGAGTATAAATCTTTATGTAGCCCCTTTTACAGAAATACAAATGCAGATAATTAAAAATTGCAGGGAAGATGAACTAACTATAATAATGAGACGATTCATGATGAGAATAGCCTGCAAGTTGGCAGAGAAATACAACGTTGATTCGGTAACTACAGGTGAAAGCGTGGGTCAGGTGGCAAGTCAAACTATGGAAGGCTTAATTGTAAGCAATGATGTAGCAGACAGACCAGTCTTCAGGCCTCTCATTGCCATGGATAAAGTAGACATAATGGATGAAGCAAGACAAATTGGTACTTATGAAACTTCAATACTTCCTTATGAAGATTGCTGTACTATATTTGTACCAAAACATCCAAAAACTAAGCCTAAAGTTTGCGAAATAAGAAAGGCTGAAAGTGTTTTAGATATAGAAAGCTTGGTAGAAGAAGCAGTTAAAAATACGGAACTTTTCAATTAAAAAAAATGAGGTCAGCTTTACCTATTTGTAGGGGCTGTACCTCCTTTTTTAATTATTCTTCGCATCCATGACAACTATGACAACTTGAAGTCTGAGGCCTGAATACAGGTTCTAAAGTAAATCCTCCAAGTCCATTTTCACTTCCACACAGCAATATAAAACCACTAAATTGTACAAACAGATCCCTATCTACGATAAAAGTTATATCTTTTACTTTTTGAATTAAATCATGCTCTTTTTTTTCATCTACAGATATGTTAAAAGATGGACCGTGGCAGGTCATGCCAGTCAAATATATTCTTATTGCACCAGAAGTTACATTATTCTCATCTAAAAATTTTTTAAATTCTTGGTAGGATATATCGCTTATTTTTAAAAAATCCATATAAAAAACCTCTCTTAAACTTATATTTTGTATACTCATTGTATCAAAAATCTTAAATTTATACCATTAAAAATTGTGATAAAATATAACTGGTAGTAATTTAAATTGAACCTTTAAATGAATTGGAGAGATAAGTATGAATAAAAAGGATTTGGCAAGTATAAGAAAAGAGTTCAAACTAGGAAGTTATGTACTTCCTATTAAAGAGGTATACAGTGTATATTTAAAAAAGGATAATGGAGAAATAATAACTAGGGAACTGGAACATTTTGAGATGATGGAAGTGGAAAAGAGAGAGTTATATTTGAATAATTTTAAAAAAGTGCTTACGGGAACTCTGGATTCTAAAATATTCGAATTGGACTTTAAAGAAAGCAGCGGCGATGAGGATGGTGAGAATACTCAAAATATATTATATAAAGCGCTAAATTCTGGACAAAGTATAGCTGAATTTGGAGATAAAATAGTGGATAAAGTTTCTAAAAATTATACTTATGATACAGATGTAGTCGTAAATTTTGTAAAGGCAGAATATTATAATGCAAATAAGAAAAATGGAAACGAGAATTCTCCAGAAGAATATGTACATGCTATAGAATTTATATTGTGTAGTGTAAATAAGGTAGAAATCCCTAAAAAAGTACTAAAATTTGATTATGCAGAAATGAGATTTAAACCGAATTCTGCACTAGATATGGTTATAAATTTAAATTCACCATTAGATGGATTTATGTTTCCAAGCTTTACTTCCCAGTATGTAGATGTAAATAAATTGATATATTATTCCCAAAAGGTAAAGCAAATGAATAGTGCTTTTGTACAAAAAGTATTGAATTGTACTATAAAGCCTACAGCAGTAGAAGAAAGGGAAAACTTTAACGCTATATTAGGTACAGCATCAGGAGGCAAAATAAATCCAGATACGATGCAGGAAATATATGAAAAAATGAATGAAAAACTAAGTGAGGAAGAAGAGGATGAGGAAGAAACTACTTTAGACATGAAACAAGTGACAGAAGTGCTTGGAGAAAGCGGTATAGAAAATCCACAAGTCGTAAAAAGTGCTTTTGAAGAAGTGTGTGGGGGAGACTATGAATTTAAAGTTAGAAATATAATTCCTGATTTTAAAAGTAAATCTATAAAGATAGAAAATGAAGATACAAGTATAACTATAAATCCTCACGATTTAGGAAGTGTAAAGCAGGTAGTAAATAAGAATGGCAGAAAGTGTCTACTTATAGAATTAAAAGATGATATGGTGGTAAATGGTCTTAAACTTGAAACTGAGAAAATGGAGGATTATATATAACATTTTAGCATTTGCTTTGCATTTAATTGTTTTCGAAATTTATAGCATTATGTGAAATACTTGTGTTTATAAGAAAGTATGATATAATAAATTTAAAAATTTTTTGATTTAATTTTCCATGAATAAATATTACTTAGAAATTAAGTTGTTAAGGAATAGTGTAGGTTGAAGGCTACAGGAAAAACAATTTATAAATTATTTATTAAGGGGAGTGAGGATATTGGAAAATGCAATATACATGCTTCAAAAAAAGTTAAGACAATCAAACATTGAATTTATATTTTCGGGAACATTTTCTCAAGGACTAATAGAAGAACTTGGAATGGCTTTAAAACAGAGAATGCAGCTTCAACAAGTTAAAAAGAGGCAAATTAGTTCAGCTTTTTTTACTTTTGTTGAGCAAACCCAAAATATTAAACAATATGAAGTATCAAAAGAAAACACAGAAGACTTTCTGGCTATAGTTGGATCTGGTGTAATAGCTATTTCAAAAACTGACTCAGGATATTGTGTAAACTCAGGAAATACTATACTAAACAGAGATATTTCAAGATTGAAAGAAAAGCTAGATAAAATAATATCCATGAATGATGAGGCGCTTACTAATTATTTTAGAGAAGTATCAAGAAGAGAAGTCGATATGAATAGCGGAAGGGGCGGACTTGGATTGATTCAAATTGCAAGAAAAGCCACTAAAAAAATTGAATATAACTTTGAGAAAATAGATGACAGTTACTCCTATTACACATTAACTGTTACAGTATGAGGTGAAAAATGAATAATTTTATGGTTGAAAGTACAAAAAGTACTCCCTATGTAGAGTTTAACCCAGAAAATAATGAACTGATTTTTAAAGGGGAGTCTTATCCAGAAAATGCCTATAGCTTTTATGAACCCATTTACAAATTAATAGATGAATATTTTATTAATTTTCAAAAGTTAACTGTAGATTTTCAACTTTCCTATATCAATACTAGCAGTATAAAGTGCTTAATTATATTATTTGATAAGTTCAATACTAATTATAAAAATGGAAAAGACATTATTATAAACTGGTATTATGATGAGGATAATGGTTTTGATTATGACATGGGACAAGACTTTAAAATGGATATAGATATTCCTTTTAACTTTATTGAAATTAATGATGAGGAATAAAAAATGAAGAAAGAAGAGTTGCCTAAAGAATTCAGCCAATCTTATATAAAAAATATTTTTAAAATAATTTTTATATCGAGTATAATTATATCCTGTGCTGTAATTATTACAGCTTTTTTAGGATATAGTAATATAAAAAATTCTCTTATAACTAAAGCTAAGTCACAGGACATTGTTTTTATGGTAAAATCAATGGCATTTAAGATAGATGGCCGTATTACCAGAGCTGTTGAAACTTCTTGCATTTTTGCAAGGGAGCCTTTAAATATAGAGTGGGTAAATGGAGAAGAAAAGGATCAAAAGGTTGGGAAATTAGTTTTAAGTAATCTAGAAAATATTGCAACCTCCTATGATTACAATTATTTTTTCATAGCAGGAGCAAAAACAAAAAATTATTATTTTAGGCAAAGTTTAAATAAAAATGATAAAAATTTTATATTGTTGTCGGAAAATAATCCTGAGGACAGATGGTTTTTTGAAACTCTTAAATCTAAAAAGCAAATGAGTTTTAATGTGAATTATGATCGTGTAATGGATGATACTTTTCTTTTTGTAAATGTCATTATGGGCAGTGTAGAAAATCCTGTTGGTATAACTGGTGTTGCCTTAAGTCTCAATGATATAACAAAGGAATTTAAAGAATTTAAGGTAGGTAAAAAAAGCAATCTCTGGATGCTAGATGAAAAAGGTGTAATCAAACTGTCTGATAAAAGAGAAGATGTAGGAAAAAAGGTTGGAGGTTTTTTACCAAAAAATGTTGTTAAGCAGATTCAAAATCGACCTGCAAATGTTAAAGTAGCACAATATTATGGTACTAATAATGAAATTATGGACTATGCTTACTGTAAGTTAAACTCAACGGATTGGACTCTATTTTATGAAATTCCAAGAAAAGAAAGTATTTCTCTTATTGACTCATTAAGAATTAATACTATAATAACTGTAATTTTAGTTTTATTATTTTTTATGCTTCTATATTATTTTATCTCTAAAAAAGTTGCCAATCCATATAAACAATCTATGGTGCTTAAAGAGGAACTTGAAAATAAAGTTAATGTAAGGACTCAAGAGTTAAAAGAGTCTAATGAAAAGGTAAAAGATAGCATTGAATATGCTAAAAGGCTGCAGGAGTCTATTTTGCCTTTAGATAAGGAAATGAAAAGGGTCTTTAAGGATAGTTTTGTGATTTGGAGGCCTAGGGATATAGTTGGAGGAGATTTTTTCTGGTTAAGAGAAATTGATGATATAACTATATTAGCAGTAGGAGACTGTACAGGCCATGGTGTTCCAGGTGCGCTTATGACTATGACTGTAAATGCAATATTACATAATATAGTGACTACTATAAGAAGTGATGATCCTAGTATAATTTTAAAAGAACTTCATACTAAGCTTAAGGAAACTTTAAATAAAAGTTCTAATCCTCAAAGTGTAGATGATGGACTGGACATAGCGTTATTTTGCATAGATAAAAAATCCAATTTGACATATTGTGGTGCTAACTTGGATCTATATATTAAAAGTGATAAAAGAGTAAAAATTTTCAAACCTCAAACTAGAGGAGTTGGATATGACTATATAGAATTAAATCAATCTCTATGTAGTGAGATTATATCAGTTGAGGAAGGAGATGTATTTATTGTTAGTACTGATGGTTTTATCCATCAGAATGGAGGACAAAAAAACTATCCTTTTGGAAAGAAACGTTTGTACAACATGATACAAAAATGTGAAGCTCAAGATTTGGATTCAATGAAAATTGAATTTGAAACAACATTACAGAATTACATGGGAAGCAAAGAGCAGAGAGATGATATTACTGTTTTTGCATTTAAAGTAAAATAACTATAGATATAAAGAGATTTTTAAAGTATAGAAAAGTATAGAGAGGAAGGGAAAAAGTAATGCCAGGTGATTCTGATTTTTTCGAAGCGGAAAAAGCATTGATTAAAAAAGCCCGAGAATTAATTAAGAGTGAAAAGAGTGATAAAGAAACTTTATTAAAAAGTTTTACTATTCTTACTGAACAGTTTGATAAACTTATAAGAGATGTGGAAAAGATAATAAAAATCAGTGATGGCCAACAAGAATACCTTCATAGAATTCAAGGTGATTTAAAAAAGGAAATTGAAGATAGAATAAGGGCAGAAGAAAAACTAAAATATTTTGCAGCTATAGATTCACTTACAGGATGCTATAATAGAGGTATGGGATTAACATTTTTAGATAATGAACTGAAATCTATAAACAGAAATAAGAGCTTTTTTTCTATATGTTATATAGATGTTAATAGATTAAAATATGTAAATGATAATTTTGGACACTTTGAAGGTGATGAGCTTCTTGTAATGGTTTGTAGATTTATAAAACAAGTTATAAGGGGCAATGATATTTTATGTAGGTTAGGAGGAGACGAGTTTTTAATTATTTTTTCAAATAGCAAAAAGGAAAATGTAGAAAAAGTTATAGAAAGAATTAATTTTGACATAAATGTAGAAAATGAAAAGAAGCTGAAGCCCTATTCTATTTCCTTTAGTTATGGAATATTTCAAGTGGATTATGACAATAATTTGAGTATTGATGAAATTATTCAAAGAGCAGATGCAAAAATGTATGAAAATAAGCAAAAATATAAGAAATTAGGAGAAATTTAAAAATATAGAGTTTCTAATTTAAAATCAACTTATATGCAGGTATATTTTTAATAATTGAAAATTATATTTAAGTTAAGAATTAATAACTCAACTACCACCTGCTTAAAGCAGGTGGGTTGTATTTGCTGCTTAAGCAGCTTAAAATGATTCTGTAGTAAAATTATCGCTCTTTTGTAGTTCTTGTACTTCTTGAGTTCCTATATATTCAATTATTACTTCATCTGTCACATCTCCACTACTTGCTGCAAAATATCCTCTTGCCCATAAATGATGTCCCCAAAATTGCCTGTTCAGTTCCTTGTATTCCATTAGCAATTTTCTCGAAGTATATCCTTTTATATATTGTACAGTTTTGCTCACTGACATATGCGGAGGAACTGATACAAGTAAATGCACATGATCCTTTGATACATGTCCTGCTATTATTTCTATATCATTATATTTACATACCTTCCTTATCAAATCTCTTGTTCTTTCACCTACTCTACCACCTAAAACCTTTTTTCTATATTTTGTTATCCACACTAAATGATATTTTAAATCAAAAGTAGCGTGAGCTGACTGCCTATAATTTTGCACTTATATCACCTCTAGCATTATTTTTTCACTGCCAGTCCTTATAAATGCACTACGTCCCGGGTTGACCTAAAGGTTTCGACTGGAATCCGAGGGATTTAACCCCATTATACAGACGCTAAAAATGAATAGTGAATGAAGATTTTTCTTCACTATGTTGTGAAAAATCTTAAATTTAAAGATTTGTTAAAGCTTTGCGTAAGCAGTGCTATATTTTAGAGTTTCTGAAGTTTTAACAGAAGAAAATCATCCATAACTATTAATTCTTAACTATTAATTTTTAATTGTTTTATTAATTAACAGTAAAATATGCCTACGTATAAGTTGATTTTTTATTTAAGAAATTGTATCTAGATTATTTATAAATGAGGAATATTCAGCATGCAATTTTAATTTATCCTCTGCGCTGGCAAAAGAAAAGTTTATTCCATTTTCTATAACTTTTTTAATATCTTCAAGATCAAAATTTTGATATTTTACAAGATATTCAAGTTCTTTAGTTATAGTAGTATTTGATACAGTTGTATTATCTGTATTTACTGTTACAGCAAGTCCATAATCTAAATACTTTTTTATAGGATGTTCTTCATAAGAATTTACAGCAGAAGTATTTACATTGCTAGTTATACACATTTCTAATGGAATTTTATTTTTTGCCAGGTATTCAAGGGTATTTTTATCTTTATAGGCATAAGTTCCGTGGCCTATTCTTTCAGCATGCAATAACTTTATAGATTTCATTATATTTTCTACTATACCCGTTTCACCAGCATGTACAGTACGGTGAATATTATAATCTTTAGCCAAATCGAAAGACTTTTTATGTATTTCAGGTGGGAAGTCTGCTTCGTTCCCTGCTAAATCCAGAGCAACTACCCCTTTATCTGCATATTTTTTGGCTGAATTGATAAGTTTTACGGCTTTTTCTACAGGATCATGTCTTAAAGCACATACAATTAAATTTGACATGATATTTAGGTTAGTTCTTCCATAATTCATAGCAGAAAGTACAGTTTCTATAACTTCATCTAAAGTTAATCCACCATCTAAATGGTTTAAAGGAGCAAATCTTATTTCAATATATTTTATATTTTCTTTTAAAGCATCTTCCAACAATTCTAGGGTAACTCTATATATGTACTCTTTTTTCTGCATTATTTTTATAGGTAAATAGAACTTATTTAAATATTCTTTTAAGGAATTACATTTCCCTAATACTTTAATTTCTTTCTGAAAGTTATTTAAATCATCATTTATAGTAGGAATATGTTCTTTTTTTGCAATATCAAAAATGGTTTTAGGTCGTATACTGCCATCTAAATGACAATGGAGATCTGTTTTTGGAATAAGTTTAATAAGTTTATTTAAGTTCATTTGTGCCCTCCTGTTTTCTATTTTATTGGTATATTTATGTAAATTTTATATTATAATACCATTAATAATAAAATTTTTCAATATAAGTACCATATTTTATAGCAATTTATATAAAAATATATTTTTAACAAGTATTGTAATTTGTTGGGGAAAGTAATACAATAAAAAAGTCGTGAAAAAATTTTTATGAAGGTGGTAGACTTATGGAACAAATGGAAAAAATTAGAAAAGAATTAAACGAATTAGTTATTTCAAGTAATAATTTGTGCAGGGGAGAAGTATTAAGGCTAAGTCAGGAATTGGACAAGTTAATTTATTTATATTATAGAGATACGAATAATTGTAGAGAAAATATGAAGGCATCTCTAATTTCTTAGAGGTTGAACAAATTTTTTATATTAGATATGTTATTAAAAACTTATCCAGGTGTATCTAAGCATGATATTTGTAGAAATATATTAAAAACAGATGAAAAAGTTAGATAATTTATTTGAGTGAAGAGTATATGTTTTGTACTTATTACTTTATATGATATAATAATCCTTGTTCCGTGGGAACATGACAGCAGGGTTCAGTTATTTGAAAATGAATTTATAAAAATTAATTTTTAAATAATGTTGACAGAGTGAGGAATACGTGATATGCTATAAAAGTTGTCGAGATGAGGCAGCCAAATGATCCTTGAAAATTAAACAGAGGAAGATGATAAGTACAACTTATTTAGAATAAACCAGCAATTCTTTTGAGCTGCGAGAG
>DAISLB010000062.1:0-10893 GCA_036820645.1 Clostridium sp. | reverse complement strand
CTTCATTGTCCTCTGTCCTCTGTCAATTGTCCTCTTGAAAAAGTTGTGTCGTAATGTACTTATATTAAGTCAAAATTTTATATGTTCAAAAGTCGAATTATTTAAAGGAGGATACTATGAACTTAAATGGAAAAAGAATTATAATTACAGGTGCTTCTTCTGGAATTGGACGAGAGCTGTTGAAAATGCTATCAAAATACGATGCTTCAATTATTGCAGTTGGACGAAACATAGAAAATATACCTGTTACAAATAACAAAATAACCCCATATAAATGTGATGTATCCCAGGAGGAAAATATAGATAAATTATTTGATTTCGCTTTAAAAAAGATGGGAGGTATAGATCTGTTCATTGCCAATGCAGGTTTTGCTTATTGTGAAGAGCTGAACAAAGCTGACTGGAATCATGCAGAAAAAATTTTTAACACAAATGTAATTTCACCAATATATTCCTTTGAAAAAATGAAAGAGCTAAACAGTGGAAGGCGTTATACTGTAGTAATAACCTGTTCTGCAGTAAGCCATGTGCCCCTTCCTGGTTATGCCCTTTACTGTTCAACCAAAGCAGCCATAGACCACTTTGCTCACACATACCGTTTTGAAAAAAATGACAGAGGGAAGCTCACTCTTGTTTATCCAGTAGCAACTGCATCAAATTTTTTTAAAAATGCAGGTAAAAAAGCTCCCATGCCATTCCCTATTCATCCCCCTAAATGGGTAGCCTTCTGTATGCTCATAGGTATAAAATTTAACTTTCATTCCGTTTACACTTCACCTTTATATGCCCTTAGTTATTACACCATAAATCGTGTTTTCCCATTCATTTACGGTATATATGATATTATAAACGCATTAGTATTTAAAATATGGGCAAAAAAGCATAGAAATCATAATTAGTGCAGCATACCAAATAGCACCTCAGGTATATTGTCAAGAGATACTTGTTTTTCTACAGCTCCTATTTCATAGGCAACTTTTGGCATACCATATACTACAGATGATTTCTCATCTTGTCCAATAGTTCGAGCCCCTTTTCTCCTCATATAGCGAAGTCCTCTGGCACCATCATAGCCCATACCAGTAAGTATAATACCAATCGCATTTTTAGAGGCTTCCTTTGCTACAGATTCAAAAAGCATATCAACAGAAGGGCAATGTCCATTGACTTTTTCACCACGAAATAGTTGAACCTTATACTTATTTCCAATCTTTTTAATGGTCATATGTTTATCACCAGGGGCAATTAATACCTTTCCAGTTTCAACATACTCCCCCCCTTGTGCCTCTCTTACTTGTAATTTTGTTTGACTATTAAGTCTTTCTGCAAACATTTTTGAAAAGACAGGTGGTATATGCTGTACAATTAAAATGCCGGGCATGTTTTCGGGAAATGTTTTAAGTACATTGTATATAGCTTCAGTACCCCCTGTAGATGCTCCTATTGCAATTATCTTATTTATGTTAATGCGCTGACTTATATTAAATGAAACTGATTTCTTTTTTACGCCAGATACTACATTTACACCATAGCACATATTGATCTTTTCTATCAAAGTGCCTATAAAACCTTTTACGCTGTTTGTAGATTGTACATCTGGCTTTAAAACAAAATCTACAGCACCTGCTTCCATTGCATCTACTAATGATTCATTTATAGAACTTACAACTATTATAGGCAAAAGGTACTGTGGAAGCAATCTTCTTATAAACTCAATGCCATTCATCTTTGGCATCTGCACATCACATATCATCACATCAGGATGAAATTCAAGTATTTTATTCCTAGCCTCAAAAGGATCAACCGCTTTAGCTACTACTTCTATATGCGGTTCAGAAGAAATACCCATGGATATAACTTCTCTAAACACTAAACTGTCATCGACAATCAGAACCCTTATTTTTTTTGCTTCCATTTTGTCTATTCCTTTCTGTAAATAGAGTGATTTAAAATACCCAATAGGCACGTAGCCTAACTGCCTATTGAACCTATTTAATATTCTTCGTCACCTAAATCAATTTTTCCATGATATTTCTTTCTTGCCTTCATATCTTTTAACATATTAAGCACTTCTGGATTTATATTTTCCATTTTATCATAACTAGAATTTACTCTTCTTATTTTAAATTTCTTAACTTGTTCCAGCATAATATCTGCCTGACTTGAAAGTTCTTCACTTGCTGATGCACTTTCTTCAGATGTAGCAGAATTTTCTTGAATCACCTGAGATACCTCCATTATTCCGCTATTAATCTGTTCTGCACCAATCGCCTGTTCATTAGAAGCTACTGCTATGCTTTCCACAAAATCTGCTACTTTTGTAACTCCTTCTACAATTTCACCAAGAGCTTCAGCCGTTTCATTTGCAATTTTAGTACCTGTGTCCACCTTTTTAATGGAATCTTCTATTAGTGAAGTAGTTTCTTTTGCAGCATCCCGTGATTTTGCAGCTAAATTTCTTACTTCCTCAGCAACTACTGCAAATCCTTTGCCGTATTTACCTGCCCTTGCAGCCTCAACAGCAGCATTTAAAGCTAAAATGTTTGTCTGAAAAGCAATATCATCTATAGCCTTTATAACTTTAGATATATTACCTGAAGCTATATTTATATCATCCATACTCTTTAACATTTCCTCCATATGTGAATTTCCCTTAACTGCATTAACTTTTACATGTTCAGTCAGCTTATTTGCCTTACCTGCATTATCCGCATTGAGTTTTATTTGTGAAGAAATTTCTTCCACAGAAGCTGTCAGTTCCTCCACAGAACTTGCTTGTTCCGTAGATCCTTCTGAAAGAGCTATACCTGAATCTGATACTTGTTTAGCACCAGCAGCCACCTGGTTTGCTGCAGCTTCAATATTAGTTATAACTTCATTTAAATTATCAGCCATCTTTTTAGATGCCTTTGTAAGTAGTCCTATTTCGTCTTTTCCACTAACATTTATATGTACATCTAGGTCTCCACTTGCAATTTTATTTGCATATGCCATAAGCTCTTTAATTGGTCTTATTATGGATAATGAAATAATTGTTCCTAGTAATACAGCAGCAGCCACTCCTATAATTATAAAAATTAAAATAAGTTTTCCACTTGTGTTTGCTGTTTTATCATTGCTTTCTGAGAAATTCTTTGCACTGTTTTCCTCTAAATTTATAATCACTTTTAAACTATTTCGCACGTCGTTCTGTGCCGCATTAAGCTTACTATGAATTAAACTTATTGCACCTTTGTCATCGCCCTTTTTTGCCATCTCAATAATTTCATTAGCTATTTCCATATACTTTGCTTTAGAAGATTTAAGATTGTCAACTGCCTCTTTCTCAGAATCAGTTAAAAATGCCTTTGAAAATTCATCTAGTTGTCTATCAAAATCAGAGCTAAAAGAGTTTACCTTATTTATAGATTGATTTATATCCGATTGGTTATCTGCTAATATGATATCCTTTAAATTTGATCTTATATCTCCAGAAGATAAAGTAATTTCAGTCAACTGCCCTAGTGGAACTGTCATATTTTCATATGATTGAGTGTCCAAATCATTTATCTTATTTATATTCGTTAACCCAAATATTCCAATTATACACGCTATAAGTGCAATTAAAGTAAATCCTACAAATAACCTTACACCTATTCTTAAATTATTAAATGATTTCACATCCATCCACCCCTTTGATATTAAATATTACTTAAACTGTCTGCATTTTCATTGTTTAACAGTTTGTCACAATCCAAAAGTAGTTTTACATCATTTTGAACTTTTCCTATACCTTTTATAAACTTATTTTTGATTTTGCTAATTTCTGGAGGTTCTACAATTTCACAATCAGGTATATCTATTACCTCAGAGACACCATCTACAATAAGTCCTACAGAAATATCTTCAATCTGAATTACAATAATGCATGTTCTATCGTTATATTCCAGTAGTTCCTTTTTAAATCTTAACCTAACATCCATTACAGGTATTATTTTACCTCTCAAATTTATAATTCCCATTATGTATTCAGGAAGTTCAGGTATTTCACTTATAGGCTGAATACCTATTATTTCAATAACATATTTAATTTCTATGCCATAAAATTCATCTTCAAGAGTGAAAGTAAGATATTTATTCTTTTGCGTATCTTCTTCTTCAATTAAATCATCTACTACAATTTCTGACATATTCACCTTCTCCTTTCTCTGCAATTTTTTTATTTGCCAAGCATATTTACAAGTTCACCTATATCAAGTATTAAGCTAATACTTCCATCTCCAAGGAGAGTACATCCTGAAAGTCCATCTATATTTTTCACTTTTTTTATATAGTTAGGTAAACACTTTACTACAACCTGCTGTTGTCCAATTAATTCATCTGCAAATAAGCATAATCCCTTATGGTCCTTTTCTGCCATGACAATTATTCCATCCTCTAAATTTTTAACATCAGTTTTTATATTATATAACTTATGTATACGAACAAGAGGGTAACACTCACCTCTTACCATTATCATTTCGCCACTATCCATATTAGAAATCACATTATTTTTTTCCACACTAAAAAATTCTTTTATAGAAGTAATAGGGATAGTATAATATGAATTTCCTACCTTTATATTCATACCATCTATAATGGCAAGAGTTCGAGGTATTTTCATAGTTATTGTAGACCCACAATTCTCTAAAGTATCTATTGAAATCGATCCACCAACATCTTCAATATTTTTAACTACTACATCCATGCCAACTCCTCTGCCGCTAAATTCTGTAACATCTTCGTTGGTAGAAAAGCCCGGTATAAAGATTAAATTATAGATTTCTTGGTCACTCATTTCTTCTTTGTTTTTCTTGAGAAGACCATTTTGAACAGCTTTTTCCAATATATTTTTCTTATCTAATCCCCTACCATCATCTTTTACAATTACAATAATATCATTTCCTTCATTTTTTGCTTCTAATGTAACAGTCCCAGTTTCACTTTTCCCAAAGCTTTTTCGTTCTTCTATGGATTCTATTCCATGATCAATGGAATTCCGCACCAAATGCATAAGTGGATCTGATATATGATCAATTATATTTTTATCTACTTCAGTGTCTTCTCCAATTAACTTTAATCGAACTTGTTTTTTTAACTTTTTACTCATATCATGTACTATACGATTCATTTTGTGAAATATCATGGATATAGAAACCATCCTTACGGACATTATTACATCCTGGAGCTCACTTGTAATTTTATGAAGCTGCCTAGATGATTTTTCAAAATTACTCAATTTCATTCCTCTTAAATCAGGATTTTGAGTAACCATAGCTTCAGCAATAACCATTTCCTCTACTAAATACATCAATTTATCTAATTTATCTACTTTTACATTTATAAAATCTTGTATGATTGGTTTATCCTTTGTATTTTTATCATACAAATTTATACTACTATTACATTTAATGAAATCTCCAAATTGTTTGTCTTCCTTGAGTTTCTCAAGTTTAAAGTTTTTCAAAAAAATTGTCTGGTTTAAAATTTCAGAAATTTCATCATAGGACTTACTAGATTTTATAAATATTTTGAAACCGGTTTCATGTATTATTTTACAGGTATCATCATTTTCCATTATATCTTTAGGTATATAGTTAACTTGCTCCGTAAATTCTTTCAAAGTTTCCACTACAGTATAAGCCCTTAAGTTTTCCATTCCACAGTCATCTTCAAAAAATATAAGTGCCTTATACATATTAGTCAATTTGACTTCTTCGCTTATATTTTCTTTATTAATATTCTCTTTAGAGTTCTGATCTTGTAACTCTATGAGGAAATTTTTATTGTACTCTATTATAGAATCACATCTTCCGTCAACTTTATCCCCATTTTTTATTTTCTCAAGTTCCACTTTTATAAAATCCACACATTTTAAAATCAAATCCGATACACTTTCATAATCTATATCTTTAGGTTTCTCTTCTCTGAGAAAATAAAATAAATCTTCTATAGAGTGAGCCAACTTTGAAATATATTCATAAGACATCATGGCAGAAGATCCTTTAATTGTATGCATAATACGAAATATCTCATTGATAATTTCTTCTGAATAGCAATTTCCACTTTCTAATATCAATCTCTCAAGTTGATCAATAAGCTGGGATGTTTCAAATATATAGGATTCAAGTATAACATCATCTGAGTTTTTATCTGACATAATTCACCACCCTCAGTTTTAATATCTAGATTGCTAATACTTTGTTAAGTGTTTTAACTAATTGTTCTTCTTTAAAAGGTTTAACAATAAATGACCTGGCACCACCAAGTATTGCCCTTTTCACCAAAGCTTCTTGTCCCATTGCAGTTATCATAACAATCTTAGCTTTATCATCATATTCTCTAATTTTTTTAAGCGCTGCAATTCCATCCATATCAGGCATTGTAATATCCATTGTCACAATATCAGGATTATATTGCTTATATTTAAAAATTGCCGTAACTCCATTTTCAGCTTCTCCAATAACATCAAATCCATTTTTAGCAAGCATAGTTTTTAGAGATATTCTCATAAAAGCTGCATCATCAACAATAAGTACTTTTGACATAAGCTTGTCCCCCCTTTCTTATTAAATATTTTGTAAATTTTATTGAATCTTAAAATATAATTAAATTTTAAAATCTATTTAAGTATTAACTATATTATCTTCATTTGTTTATAAATTCTACATCTATAGCTATTTTCCTTTATTTTATATTTTTTTATTGTAAAAAATATAAATATATTTAAATGTGCATTATTATTATCCAATTTATCGCATATAACAATAAGGGAAGTTACTTTCTTAAATAGAAATTTATAAAAAATTAGCAAATTATGTAATAATCATAACCTGCTAATTTAATAAATAATTTAATTAAGCCATAAGAATTACTGAAGAAGCTTTAACAAGCGCTGTAACTTCTGAACCAACTTTAATGCCTAAATTATTTATAGATTCCATTGTAATAATTGAGCATATAGTCTTACCATTGCCCAAATCTACTATAACTTCACCATTTACAGCTCCTTCTTTAATTTCAGCAACCTTTCCTTTTAATTGATTTCTTGCACTTATTTTCATATTCAATTACCTTCCTTTAATATATTTTATAGTGTTTTTACTTAAATAAAATAAAAACCACAAGATAGTTTTAGTTTATCCCTATCTTGCGGTTTTTATTTTATTAAAAAAAAGTTATTTTTATCTATATATATATTCCAAGGTTGGTTAATTTTTTTCAGTGCAATCCAATTTTCCTTTGGAATTTCCCACAGTAAACTTTTAGTCTTGGTATATGATTTCTCCTCTACACTGTCCAAATAAACTGAAACTGTAAAAGGACTTTCATTTATATGGTTTACACAACATTTAAGTATATTCTCATTTTTATTACCATCTGCCAATTCAATGTAATGTGCTCTAACTCCCACATATGATACCTTATCTTCAATTTTATCCTTAACTTTAAGAGTACATCCCCAATCTACAGCTTCTATAGTATGTTCATCTATTACTTCAACTTTAGATATATTTTTACATCCTGTAAGTTGTGCTGCTGAAAGAGTGGGAGGGTTTTTAAATATGTAATCTCTATCCCCAAAAGCTTCTACTATGCCTTTGTCAATTACCGCTATATTTTTACAAATACGATATATCTCATCTCTATTATGGGACACATATACCGTATGCCCATTATAATTAGACAATATATGTATAAGCTGCTCTTCCATTTTACTTCTAAGATGAGTATCTAAGGCAGAGAAAGGTTCATCTAATAAGAGTATTTCAGGCTCTATGGCAAGGGCTCTGGCAATGGCAACTCTCTGCTGCTGTCCTCCTGAAAGCTGACTTGGAAATCTTCTCTCTAATCCTTTAAGATTCATCATATTTATCTTTTCAGAAATTATCTTATTTCTTTTATCTTTATCCATGTTTTGCAATCCAAACCCTATGTTTTGCTCTACAGTCATGTTTGGAAATAAAGCATAATTTTGAAACAAGAAACCAACTTTTCGTTTTCTACTTGGAATATTTATTTTTTTATCAGAATCATATAGCACTTTTTCATTTAATACTATTTTCCCCCTATCAGGTGTATCTAACCCAGCAATAAATTTAAGCGTCATACTTTTACCAGATCCCGAAGCTCCTAAAAGCCCTATTATATTTCCTTCATTGTTGAATTTTACTTTTAAACTAAATCCCGATAGCTTCTTTTCAATATCAACATACAGTCCCATTTTTAATTTCTCCTAACACCGTATATATTTTTCTGTTGATAGTCATTCCAATAATTCATAAGTAAAATAACTATAGTGGAAATTGCAACAATTAAAAGTACCCACATAAGCGCCTTATCCATTTCTCCATTTTCAGCTGCAAAATAAATAGCTATAGGTATAGTTTCCGTTTTGTTAGGTATATTACCTGCTATCATTAAAGTAGCTCCAAATTCTCCAAGGGCCCTTGCAAAGGAAAGAACTGTGGCTGCTCCTATGCCTGGCCAGGCAAGAGGCAGTACAACTTTCCAAAAAACTTTCCATTCAGAAACACCTAAAGTTCGTGCTGCACTTACAATGTTTCTATCTATCTGCTCAAAAGCTGCCTTTGTAGTTTTATACATAAGAGGAAAAGATACAACAGCTGCTGCTATTACTGTAGCAGGCCAAGAAAAAATTATACTGATTCCAAGCTTAGAGAGTAATTTACCTATAGAACTATTTACTCCAAATATAAGGAGTAGAAAGAATCCTGCCACCGTAGGTGGCAGAACAAGTGGGAGGGTAAGTATAGTATCCAAAATATTTCTTAACTTTCCATTATAATTTACCATTAAATAAGCTACTGCAATTCCTATAAAAAAAGTTATAAATGTAGCCGTAAACGTAGTCTTTAACGAAATCCATACAGGCGAAACATCAAAACTCATAAACTTATCCTCTCCATTACAATAAATTCTAACACAAATTATTTGCCAAGTTTAAATCCATACTTTTGAAATACGGCTTTAGCTTTATCACTTGATAAAAATTTAAGAAAATCTTTAGCTTGAGTAGGATTTTTACTAGCTTTAATTACAGCTGCTGGATATACTACATCCTTATGAGAGTTTTCAGGTGCCGTAGCTACAATATTTACCTTTTTTGATATCAATGCATCTGTCTTATAGACAATACCAGCATCTGCATTTCCAGTTTCAACCCAAGTCAAAACTTCTTTTACATCCTTTCCAAAAATAGCTTTTGGCTGAACCTTATCTATTAGCTTTAAATTCGTAAGTATTTGCTGGGCATATTGTCCTGCTGGCACACTCTTAAATTCTCCAAGAGCTATTTTTTTAACCTTATCACTTGCTAAATCATTAAAACTTTTAACATTAGAAGATGAATTTTTAGGTACTATAAGTACTACGTCATTTTTTAAGAGATTGGTTACAGTATCGTTTACAAGTAAATTTTTATCTTTTAATGCATTCATCTGTTTTGTTGCTGCAGAAATAAATACATCTGCTGGTGCTCCTTGTTCAATTTGCTGCTGAAGTGTTCCTGATGCTCCAAAATTATATGTAATGGTAACATTAGAATGTTCTTTTGCATACAACTGTTTAATTTCATTCATAGAATCCTTCAAACTTGCAGCAGCAGATACAGTTAACGTTACTGCCTTCTCCTGTTTTGTCGAGGACTCTGATTTTTTCTGACTTGAACTCTGAGTGCCGCAGCCTACTGCCATGGCTGTAACAAGCAAAACTAGAACAAGTACTAAACTTTTTTTTAGCTTTTTCATAAAAATACCCCCATATTTAAGACTTATATTATCTTTAATAAATCATAACATCAGTCTATATAACGTGAAATAAAAAAAATTTTTATTTCACGTTATAATCTTTTATTATGATATGTTTATTATATCATTTAATTAAACAATTATTCAACCTATTTATGCCCATATTATGACCATTCTATACTCTGATTATAAAAAATCACTAAATATAAAATTACTAAAATTTATAAAAACATTCAATTATAAATTGAATGTTTTTATTATAATTATATACTCAACTTTCACAGTTTAAAAAAATTGCGAAGCAAAGCTTTTGAGTTGAAAGTTTATAGTGGACAATTAAGGTTGATTTTTAGCTATCGCAAAAAATCTTTAAATTTGAGATTATCGTAAACAGTACGGATGGTAACCACCAAAGAATTCATACATGTGAATATGACATCTAATCCATGTATCCTGCTTCATATCAAGGCAGGGCTCTACATATGAATACTGGCTATATATGGAAGCGTAGCAACAAACAGATATATGGTAATCACTTCGCCTGTTGTGGAATCAACATAAGACATCCCTGATCCTTACCAGTCTACTTCTGTGATGACACCTGGCTTGTGATCCAGATGATTAGTCAGTTTGTTTGCAATCGTATAATCACTGTCTCCCTCGCAGAATTTAGTGTAGCCCATAGAGATTTCGTTGGAGCTATTACATTTATCACAGTGTTCCTGCCAAAGCAGTTTTAATGTAACGCCAACTTTCTTCAATTCTTTGTGAACATACTCATAATCAAGATTCCTATACATATTTTCGATGACATGCTTATCTGGATAAAAGATCCGATATACGATTTCCTCATCCATGTCTTTGACAGTATCAAAGGTAATGCCGAGAGAATCAGCGATGTGAAACACATCACTAACAGAGTTTTTAGACATATGTCTGGTAGCTGCAATTGTGTTACGTGACATACGTGCTGCTCCAATCTCTAGGATGAGCTTCACTTTGATTTTATTGGCCATAAAAAGGCCTCCCTTCTGTAAAATTAGGTAGCTTTTAGCTCCATATTTATTCTACAGAAGATTTATGAATAAGTGGAATCATTCCACGA
>DAISLB010000061.1:0-11054 GCA_036820645.1 Clostridium sp. | reverse complement strand
ATATGACCAACCATCACTATTATAAACAGTAATATTTCTGAGGCTGAACATAATGAAAAGTACACTGCCTGCCCAAATTTTAATAGTGTAGTATCAAATATAGGAAATATGTTTTTAAAATCAAATTCCTTCACAAAAGCAAGAGAAAACCCTGTGAAATAATTTAATATATACCATACCGTTAGTACTTCTACCGCTCTTCCAAATAGCAAGGTTTTATTATTTACAAATAAAAAGGCCATGATAAGAATAACGGTCATAATCACCCATACAGGAGTTAAGTGTAAAAAGTATACCTTAACTGTTTCGGTCAAAAAATTCAAAATAATTACTGCTAAAGCAATATTTATTACTGCATTAATTATTATCACAATTATATATAAAGGCTTTCCAAAACTAATATTTATAATATCAAATATATTACATTCAGGATACTTCTTGCTTAAGTATACTATTATAATGGCAATAGGAATGGTCAAAAGAATTCCTATGCACATTGCAACCCATCCACTTCTTCCTGATAAATGTACAGCCCAAATAAAATTAAATGCCATATTACCACATCCACTTGCAAATGTAAGAAAAATAATTTGTTCTCTTGTGAACTTATCATATCTCAATGGAGGTCACCTTCTCTTATAATAAAAGATATTTCATTACTTTTTTGTATTTCCAGCTTTATTACTACTTACATTTGCAATAAGTGTTAGTTTGTTTTTCAACATTTTCAAAGGTGCTCTGATAAAAACATCTTTCCATCCTTGAAACTCAACTGGTATGATTGGATATAAGTAAGGTACTCCAAAGGATTCCAATATGGACATTCTCCATAGAATAATAAAACTGCCATTAAAAAAACCAAATATGCCCAAAATCCCTGATAGCAATATTAAAGAATAATTAATTATTCTTGAAGTATTTACTAGTATAGTTGATGAAATAGCAAAGGTAGCTATTGCTGAAAATGACACCACTATAATAATAGATACACTTATATAACCTGCTGCTACAGCTGACTGACCAATTATAACTGCACCTAAAGTTCCTATAAAATAACCTACTATTCCCGGCATACGTGTTCCAGCTTCACGAAATATATCAATTATAATTGTCATGGCGAGTAGCTCTACTATTGAAGGGAATGGGACACCATTTCTTCCTTGAGAAATATTCAAACCAAGAGATGGCGGAACAATAGTATGATTGTAAGTAACAAAGGAAAGGTATAGTGGTGATACGGTAATAGATACAATAAAAGCTAAAATTCTAATGATTCTTAATAGCGAACCAGCAAAAGGTAACTGTGAATAATCATCCATAGTTTTAAAGTTATCCCAAAAAGTCATTGGTACTATCAATGCAAACGGACTATTATTGCAAAGTATTGCAACATGGCCGTCAGACAGTGCTCTTGAAACTACGTCTGGACGCTCTGTCAATCTATATGTTGGAAATATACTAGTAGGCTTATCTTGTATAAGTTCAGCTAAAGTGCTGGTACCATCTACTATCTCGGTATCCACATCTCTAATCCGTCTTCTCATTTCTTCTATAATATCATCCTTAGCTAACCCTTTAATCCATAATAATTTTGAATTTGTACAGGATAATTTCCCCAAGGTAAAGGTTTCAAATTTAAGTGTCGGTATAGGAAGTCTCCTAATAACCATGCTAATATTAGTTTCTATGTCTTCTACAAAGGCCTCTTTAGCACCAAAAATAGTCGTTTCATTTTCTGGCTTATTTATAGATCTTTTTTCTATCTTTGGAGCCTGAACTATAAGTATACTGCTAGATCCCTCAAAAAAAATTACTGTATTTCCTTTTAATAATTCAGTTACAGCTTCTTCTTTTTGTTTTATTATTTTGGTATTTATTGGTGAAATAAACATTGTCTGTGCCAATATACTTATGTCACCATTTCCCATATTGTTTTTTAATGTTCCCTGTAATAAAGGGGTAATAACCTGATCACTTATAAATTCTTTATCACAAAGACTTGTCACATATAATACTCCAATTTCTCTCTGCCCACCAAAGGCTTTAAAATTACCTTCACTGAGACCAATACCATCTCCTAATTGATTTTTGATAAAAGATAAATTTTGCTCAACATATGAATTGGAGTAATTTGTATCCTTTCTTTGTCCCATATTAATCACATTTCCTTATAAAACTTATTAAATTTATAATTATTGTGTATAGTACTGTGTATTTTCTATGTTTTTTATACGCTTTAAGGTTCCTTGGAATTTTAAATTAATAAAGAACTAACCATAAAATTACCAATGTAAGTTATGGTAATCCTTCTAACAGCTGCATTGATGCTGAATCTTTAAGACTTAGATTATGGTAATTACAAAATTTAAAGGTAAGGACTTATTTTTAAACAAATTTTCATACTATACGATAATTAAAGGAAAATTATATTGTGAGTAATTAAGTAAAAGTGGTATAATATTATAGAAGTAATAATTATTATTTTTTAATATTAATTTAATATTATAATTTAAAATGAATTTTGAGGAGGACGTGTAATGTTTCAAGAAAGAATTAAAGTTAAAAATATTGAGAAAATACTTGAAAAATATTCAACAGGTAGTAAGGACATTATTAAGAGTATAGAACATAAATTTGAATCTATAAACAAGATATCTTCACCTGTCAAAACTATGATAAAAGGGATTATTGATACAGCCATTAGTATTAGTGCATTCAATGTAAATATGAAACATCAATCGATTGAGTTAGCATCTAAATCGGAAAATTTAAAAAAACATACAGATAATATTAAAAATGTAATAGATGAGCTAAATGAAAATATGACCGAAATATCAAATAATGCCATAGAGAATGCTTCATCTATAGAAGAAATATCAGTTCAAGCTAATTCTCTTTTAATTTTAAATGAAAAGAACTATAAATCCTTGGATAAGGTAAATAACTTGAAAGATGATATGATCAATCATTCTGTATCAATGGAAGGAGATATGAATAATCTATTGCAATTGGTAGAAAGCATGAAAGGTACTGTTGATGGTATTCAGCAAATAGCAGAACAAACAAATCTTTTAGCCTTAAATGCAAGTATAGAGGCTGCAATAGCTGGAGAGCACGGTAGGGGATTTGCTGTTGTGGCTGAGGAGGTAAGAAAACTTGCCAGCGTTACCAAAGAACAGCTTATTTTCATAAATAACCTGATGAATGATATTGAAAAAGCTTGTGCTCAGAGTAAAAGTAGTACATCTCAAACTAAAACTGCTATATTTAATATGAATGAGTTTATCAATGATATTTCTAAATCTATTAAAGAAAGTAAAGAAAGTATTGAATTAGTTTCAAGTAATGTTACCCAGGCAGCTAGTACATCACAGGAAATAAGTGCTTCTATTGAATATATTAGTGATGAAACTCATTCTGTGAGTAAAGATGCTAATAAAATTAAGGTTATATCAGAAGATGTTTATAGTGAATCAATAGAAATTGGTAATATGGGTAATTCCATTTCTAAAATTGAAGATGATATTTCAAACTTAGCCAAATTAAGTAATAGCATTTTTTATGAAAGTGATTTTAGAATGGATAATGATGCTTTTACAAATGTAATGGATAATGCTATTTCAGCACATATAAATTGGGTTAATACCCTTCAAGATATGGCGAACAAAATGCAGATACAACCTCTGCAAACAGATGGCCATAAATGTGGATTTGGGCATTTTTATGAGTCAATAACACCAAAAGATGAAGGCATTAAAATTGTGTGGGATAAAATAGATTCAATACATTTAGAGCTGCATAAAGTTGGACATGTAGTAATTGATAAAATTAAATGTGGAGATAGGAATGGAGCCTTAAGAAATGCTAATAGGGCAAAGGATATATCATTAGACATTATTAAAATGTTAAATGATATAAAAAATCAGGCAAACGTGATTACTAAAGATGGTAAAAATGTGTTATAATGCATATAACTATCAGAAAATTATAGTTAACTTTATGTTTTTCTAGTTTTAAATTATAAAAAGATGTACTTCTGATGGAAAATATTTCAAAAGTTTTTCTGCTGTACATCAGTAAAAAGGATGTGTTTGAGATTTTTAATGATAAGGATATAGAAAAATATTCATCAGCAGTTACCCTATCAGATATGGAGATTTTCATATTCCCTGAACTTTTATATAGTCTCTTGTTAGCGAATATAATGTCTCCGATTATATGGGAATGGAAGAATGATGAGTGGTTTAAGAATATTGACAACTTAAAACCATATAGGAGGATATTAAGACTTAAGCAGTATATAATGGATAATTATGATTTTAATCTGGATATTGATACATGGGGACTTACAACTAAGGAGAAGGAAATAGAACGTTTTGAACCCTTTATGGATGCTGAAACAATAAGTAGGAGTAATGCCTTATTTGGTTATGAAGGGGACAAATATTATTTTAGTATGGATATTAGACGGCATTTTGGTATTGACAAATATGACTCCAATATGATTCCTTATTGGAAGACTGAAACTGTAGAGGCAATGAACGCATTCAAATACAAAAAGGACTACGAAAAGGGTGCAGGTGAATGTGTGTCTCTATCTACTCTTTATGCTGCCGCACTGTTTATAATATGCAAAATACCACTTGAAAACATATACCTGCTTGCAACACCTCTTCATTCACAAAACTTTATAGATGTAAAAGATGGAGTATTAACAAATAATAGAAGGATTGTTACTAAAAATATGTGGTTTAATGGTACTGAACTTACAGCAAAGGCCCAAAGAGCAATACGAAACGAACAAATTACAATTGTTTCTCATAACACAGGTTTTGTCCATGTGGTATATCCTCAAGCAACAATAGATCATGAGGTATATACGAACTTTGAAAAAAAGCTTAAAAAATTTCTTGTAAATGATATAGATTATGAAATATTATGCAATTTTCTTAGGCAAGAGAGCCATTTTCAAAAATTTTTTCAAATTAAGTATGAGTGCCATGGCAGGCAGAGGTATATTGCCGCTGAAAAGGCCTATGCTTATGAACACACTAGCTCTTTTAAGATCAATAAGAGTACGAGAGACAAGCTGTTATCTGAGATTGATGAGTATGAATTTTCTCAGGAACCGATGCAAGGCAGAATATGCCTTAATAAATTTAGTGAATTCTTTAAAACCCATAAGGTAGATTTTAGTGATGGGAAAGATATGACTAATATAATGGATCAATTCGATTGCCCTCATATGCCACAGGCTAAAAAAAGGGAAATTTTAATTTCTCTGTATGAATTTTGTAACATAAATCCAAGGCTTCCGGGAAAGAATAAAAGTTTTATTAAGGCAGAACCAATACAGTTATCGACAGAAATGAGTAGGGAAGATATTATTAGCTATTTAGAATGTATTAGGGACAAAAACGTTTCTGCTGATCTTGCTTTTTACACATTAAGGGATTTTTCCAGGATTGAATGGAAGCCTTTTATCAAAGCGGCCTTAGAGCGAAATCCTGTTTCAATTACTATGTATCAGGACTTAGGTGAAGATGAAGTTATAAATATATTAGAGAATATGCCTAACATATCCATATATGATGGTCCCCGAATGGCCCAACCGGATGAAGTATGTAACTACCAAAGGGGAGATGGCTTTGAAAAAGCTATATGTTTAGCTAATATATTAAAGTATAGAAATAGTGATCGAAGTATAAGTATTAGAGTGCTGAATGATTATGTTGAGATTAATTTTAATAACAGGACTATTCATTGGCCATCAAATAAGGGCTTAAATGGTATCATAAAACTTTAATGTTTTATGATATAAAAGTGGTATTTACATAAAAATAAATACCACTTTTACAGTTGAATTGTTAAATAAGTTGTAATGAACTAATTTTCTTGATTAGATTCATAGTTAGTAATTTCTTTTATTGTATTATCATCATTCATAAATACAACGGTTGGCTTATATTTTTTTGCTTCATCTTCATTCATTTGTGCGTAAGCAATGATAATAACTTTATCTCCAGGTTGTACTAATCTTGCGGCAGCACCATTTAAACAAATTACTCCTGAATCACTTTGTCCTGGAATTACATATGTTTCAAATCTTGCTCCGTTATTAACATCAACGATTTGAACTTTTTCGTTTTCTAATATATTTGATGCTTCTAGGAGTGTTTTATCTATAGTAATACTTCCTACATAATTTAATTCCGCTTGTGTCACTGTAGCTCTATGGATCTTTCCTTTTAACATTGTAAGTATCATCTAAATGCTCCTCTAAAATTATATTTTAAAAGTGAAATTATCTATTAATCTTGTTTTGCCTATATATACAGCTATTGGAATTAAAATGCTTTTTTCTATTGTCTCAACATTTTCTAATGATTCGCTATCTACTATTTCGACGTAATCAATTTTTGCTAATGGTTCCTTATTAATTTCTTCTTTTATAATTTGTTTAATAATATCTGCTTTTCTTTCACCTTGTTTTAGCATTTCTTTTGATTTGTTTAAACTTCTGCTTAATACCAAGGCTGCTTTTCTTTCTTCATTTGATAAATAAGTATTTCTTGAACTTTTAGCTAATCCGTCTTCTTCTCGAATTATCGGACATGCTACTATTTCTACATCTATATTTAAATCTCTAACCATTCTTTTTATGACAGCTACTTGTTGAGCATCCTTTTCTCCAAAATAAGCTCTATCAGGAGTTACAATATTTAGAAACTTAGAAATTACTAGGCATACTCCATCAAAATGGCCTGGTCTTTTTGCACCACAAAGTACACTTGTAAGGTTTGAAACACTAACACTTGTAGACCTATTATCATAATACATTTCACTTGGCTCAGGGTTAAAAACTACATTTGCACCTGCATCCATACATATTTCCAAATCTTTATCAATATTTCTAGGATAACTGTTGTAATCTTCATTTGGACCAAATTGTGTTGGATTTACAAATACACTAACAACTACTTTATCATTTTCTTTTACTGCTTTTCTAATTAAACTTTCATGTCCTTCATGCAAAGCTCCCATTGTTGGAACATAACCTATTGAAAGTCCTTCTTTCCTCCATAATTTAATTAAACTTCTAAGTTCATTTATTTTTTTTACTAACATTGTCTATTCCCCTTTAGGCATTCATTTATTCACATATTTTTTCTAGTTCACTTTCATCAATTTTAAAGGTGTGTTTTTTTTCTGGAAACTTTCCTTCTTGTACTTCTTTGATATAAGAACCAATAGCTTCTTTCATAATCGTCCCGATGTTTGCATACTGTTTTACGAACTTTGGTACAAAATCGCTAAACATTCCAAGCATATCTTGATAAACTAAAATCTGTCCATCACAATATCTGCCTGCTCCAATACCTATAGTAGGTATAGTAACTGATTTTGTAATAAGTTCTGCTACTTTTTCTGGAATTCCCTCAAGCACAATGGCGAATGCACCTGCTTTTTCGATAAGAACTGCATCATCTATAAGTTTTTTAGCGGCTGATTCATCTTTCCCTTGAACTTTAAATCCTCCGAAGGCATTAACAGATTGAGGAGTTAGCCCTAAATGACCCATTACTGGAATTTGAGCATCTACAATTGCTTTAATTTGTTCTACAACATTAGCTCCGCCTTCCAGTTTTACTGCATTAGCTCCGCCTTCTTTAATTAATCTTCCTGCATTTAAAATAGCTTGTTCTACCGAAACATGATAAGATAAGAATGGCATATCACTTACAATCAGTGCGTTTTTAGTTCCTCTTTTAACGGCCTTTGTATGATAAACCATTTCATCCATTGTAACGCCTAAAGTACCTTCTTCTCCTTTAATGACCATTCCAAGAGAATCTCCTATTAAAATTCCATTAATGTTACTTTCATCAATAATTTTAGCCATTGAATAATCATATGCTGTAAGCATACTTAATTTTTTCCCTTGAGTTTTAGCATTTTTAAAAGTTAACACTGTGTTTTTCACTATTCTATTCCTCCTAAAATTCTATAAATTTCCAAATGATTTTTTGAACTCCTTAAAAAATTTTTGAGTATATCTTCGTTATTAACAACCGAAGAATGACTATATTCTTTTTCTTTAGTATTTAAATCTTCAGAATTTTTCAAGGCAACAAGTTTCAATAGGTTTAATGATAATAAACTATAAAGTTTTTTATCATCATCTTTCAAAACTGAAAGATGCTTTTCTATTGTTTTAATATCGCCTCTTAAGACAGGACCTGTTAAAGAATTCACAAATCCTTTTGAATAAATGCTCTCTATATTTCCATTTATAAGTGGTTTTACAGCTCTTAAAGCCTCTTCTTCACTTAGTCCAAGTGTTTTAAAATAACTAATTCCTATCTCTAATAAGGATAATATAAGATTAGAAACAAACACATTAGCCAAATGATAAGTTGAAGAAGTTTCTTTATCTCTTATGAAGAAGTTATTTCCTAAAGCTTTAAGCAATCTTAAAACTATTGAATTTTCAAAGATATCACCTTCAACGGAAAAATAGGTTTTTTCAAATTCTTCTAAATTCATATTTTTATTTGAAAACGCAAATATTGGATGTATAGAATAGATCAATGCACCAGAATGTTTGGCATTACATAATACATTTGATTTAAGTGATCCACTTGTGTGGCAAACTGATTTGTTTTTTAGATCAAATTTCAATAATTCATTATCTATAGTTGAGATGATGTCATCAGGTGTTGTAATAAATAATATATCACTTTCCTTAATAATCTCTTGAATGTTGTTATAAAATTTAGATTTAGTAATATTAACTGCTTCTAAAGTGCTCTTTGGATTTTTTCCATAAAAGCCACTTAATTTCAACCCTTTATGGGTAAAGTAACGTCCTAAATTTACGCCTACCTTCCCGGGTCCAATAAATCCAATTTTAATAGTATCACCTCCGTAACGTGATACAACAACCTAATTCCAATCTCATTCATATAGATATGAGTTGTATTATTATTTTAATGCAAAAAACCTGGTGTGGCTCTATTAAGATACCACCCAAGAATATTTTATCACGTTAATTTCAATTTAACAATAGAAACATTTAAAATTTCCTAAAAAACAATAAAAATCCCTTAATTAGTTTATTGTAGTCAAGGGATTTTTACAAATTTTAGATTCTTTCTTCAATCCATTTATGTATATCCTGTATAACATTTTCCTTTTCATTTTTTTCACTTAATATTTCATGATAACATTCAGGGTATATTTTTATAGATTTATCACTTGAATTGATATTGTTAAACATCCATTTAGAAGCCTCAGCTTTAACTAGTCTGTCCATTTCTCCATGAAGTATAAGACATGGATACTTATAGTTTTTAATATTCTCATTAATCCATTCAGAACCCTTTATAAATACTTCTCCTAAAAGTTTTATATTAGTTTCTCTAAGTACAAGAGGGTCATTATTATAGTCTTCAACTACAGCCTCATCTCTACACATAAGTTTAGCTAGAAGATTAGGTGATTTTTCTCTTGGATGCTTTTCAAAATAGTTATCTTTTTTTAAATTTTTAAAGGCAGGAGGTTCCATAACTGCAGCTCCTGATAATATTTGGCCTTTTAACTTATTTTCATATTTTATTCCATAACCTGCTGTAATAAATCCTCCCATACTATGCCCAAACATAAATACAGGTAATTTTTTATTTTCTTCTAAAGCCATATCTACTACTTTATCCGCATCTCTGAAAAAATACTGAAAGTTTTCTACATAACCTCTTTCTCCTCCAGATTTCCCATGGCCCCTATTATCAAATCTGTAAACTGTATAACCAAAATTATTTAATCTTTTTGTAAAATAATCATATCTTCCTGAGTGTTCACAAAGTCCATGTACTATTACAATTACTGCCTTTGCGGAATCTACTATATCTTTAGTATAAAATAATTCTATACCATCAAATGTGTTAAATTTACCTTCCAAATGATTTAACATATGTATCACTCTCCTCTATAAAGATTATACTAAAAATTCTATTTTCTGCAATATACCCGATTTAATAAATATATAATGAGACTGATAATTCAAAAGTTGCATTTGTGTAAAAAAAAATAAGTACCGAAGATCACAGTACTTATTTTTATCTGATGGCTACCTACTGTAACACTTCCACTTTTATCAAAGTGGGAGATAACAGTAGCTACGCCCCTAGATAATTCATCTAAACTTAGTGGGAGAAACAAATCCCACTAAGTAAGATTCATTGATAATAATATTTAATATTAACGTCTGAGGGTGTTAATATTTAAAATTACACTGAGTTTAATTGATAAATATCTACATTGATTTTTGAGTTAAAAATCAACCTTTTGTCCACTATACATACACTGTAAGAGCTTTTTCATCTCTTCTTCAGATATTTCTCTAGGATTGGATCCAGTGCAAGCATCCAGCATAGCATTGTGAGCTATAAAATCTAGGTTTTCATTAAAATCGCTTTCACTTATACCATAATCCTTTATTGTGAGAGGAATATCCATCTTCTTGTTCATATCACGAATCATTTCAGTTAATGAATCTATTAATTCATTTTCATTATTTCCAGGTAGCTGGAGTGTTTTAGCTATTTCAACATATCTTTCTGAACAAGCTTTCTTGTTAAAATCTATAACATAAGGTAAGTATATAGCATTAGCACACCCATGAGGTATGTGGAATACTGCACCAGTTTTATGTGCTATACTATGAGTTATTCCAAGGAGTGCATTTGAAAATGCCATTCCAGCTAGACACTGGGCTATATGCATGTGTCCCCTAGCTTCTTTATCTTCTTCATATGATTTCAATAAATATTTATTAATCATGGTTATAGCATGCATAGCAAGTGGATCTGAAAAATCCGAATGCAAACTTGCAACATATGCTTCTATTGCATGAGTAAGTGCATCCATTCCAGTATGTGCTGTAAGCTTTTTAGGCATTGTTTCTGCAAGAGATGGGTCTATTATAGCCACATCAGGCGTAAGGTTAAAATCTGCAAGAGGATATTTAATTTTAGCTTTATAGTCTGTTATTA
>DAISLB010000060.1:7858-11309 GCA_036820645.1 Clostridium sp. | reverse complement strand
TGTTATTGCTACTTATAATGGCCTAGATTTATATTATAATTCATATGCTAATAAGCTTGTGCCAGCAGATTATAAATTGACAGAGCAAGATAAACAGGATAAATTATCTGGTAAATATGTGTTTAGCTATGGATCTGACAAGGTAGAAATCTCTCAAGTTCAATCCTTAAATTGGATGCAGGATGGAATTAACTATTCTTTCTTAGGAATTAATTCTAATATATCAAAAGATGAATTAGTTAAAATGGCACAGCAGGTTATCACTGCTAAATAAAAATGGTAGCGCATATAGATCTAAAGTTTTTAAAAATAAGGTGTAGTTCAAAATAACCTTAATTATGCCTCTCCCATCTAAAAAAGCTACAAGAAATACAACGTTCATTTTCAAATGGTAAATTTGCATTTCCAAATAGGAAAAGTAAATTTACCATTATTGATGTTAACAAAGTTTTATCTACAGCTAAATTTATGTATATCTGCCTAAATTTATTCAAACTTTCATCTCAATCATATTTAGATTTCTGCTTTTTTCAAAGTATATCTTTATTTTCATATACTTTGAAAGATATGCAATAGGAAACTACCATAATTAAAATTGTCATTACCAGTATAATAATAGGCAAGTACTGCAAAGCAATGTGCATATACTGTATAGCTAAAGGTGAAAACTTTAATTTGCCAAGTTTAGATCTTCCAATAACTACGCCAGCAGGTGCTAAAAAAACTAAAAGTATGAGAACACGTGACTTCTCCACTCCAAATTTATAAATAACAGGTAACATAATACTTATAAAAAAAAACCCGCCTGCCAGAGCTGCTCCATTGACTGTAAATATTTCTATGACATCTAAATTATGTTTATTAATTCCCTGAGCAAAACCCAGAACTGTTGCCAGTACTGCTCCGATAAAAATTACAATAATGGAAACCATATATTTTGAGAGGACTACATCTCTTCTTGTAACCGGCATGGTAAGTGCATATTTGTCCCACTTTGCTGTATTGTCGTATGACATAGTATTTACAACAAGTACACTTCCTATAATTATTAAAAATACATTCCAAACTTCCATATTAATGCCCTGTAAAAAATAGAATAAACTAAAGACCACAATTGCAATAAGCAAAGATTTTCCACTGTTTTTTAAGTTATACAAATCTTTTAAAATCAACCCATTCATTATTTATCACCCCTAATATAAAATAGCATGATATCTTATCTACCGTAAGACTTGTACACCTCCTTTAAAATCATATCAATACGTAAAAATACATAAATAGACATTTTACATATCCTTATTACCATATACTTTTACGGATATTGAATAGGAAACTGCCATAACTAAAATTGTTATTAAAAGTAATATAATAGGCAAATACTGCAAAATAATGTTCATATATTGTATAGCTAAAGGACTAAGCTTTAATTTCGCAAATTTAGATCTTCCAACCATTATGATGGCAAAAGGTATAATGAATATTACAAGTATAAAAATACGTGATTTTTCAACTCCAAATTTATAAACAATAGGTAATATAAAACTTATAAACAAAAAGTCAATTGCCAGAACAATTCCAGTAACCACCAATATTTCCATAACATCTAATTTATTCTTATAAACTTCCTGGGCAAAACACAAAGCTATTGCTATTGCTGCCCCCATAAAACTTGATATAATAGAAACCAGATATTTTGAAAATACTACATCTCTCCTTGTAACCGGCATGGTGAGTGCATATTTGTCCCACTTTGCTATGTTGTCGTACGACATAGTATTTATAACAAGCATACTTCCTAAAAGTATTGTATAGCCAATTAAAAATCCTATATTATTCTGTGAAAAAGATACAAAACTAAAGACTACAAGCACAAAAATTATTGATTTTCCATTATTTTTTAAATTATATAAATCCTTTAAAATCAAGCCTTTCATTATTTATCACCCCTAATATAAAATAGCATGACATCCTCTATGGAAGTGTTGTCCACCACAAGTTTTGGATGCTTCTTTATAAAATCATATTTGTCGCTTATTAAAACTTCATACCCAAATTGATTTTTTCTATAATTTATAAATTCTTCTTTAGAAAGATTATTAAAATACGAAGATCCACATTTTAATATACCCATATTTTCCCTTAAATCATCCTTACTTTTACTGAAAACTACCTGTCCTTCATGGATAAAAGTAATGTAATCCGCTATCTTGTCAAGGTCACTGGTTACGTGGGATGACAGCAAAATAGAATGCTCTTCATCTTGAATAAAATCCAAAAAAATATCGAGAATTTCTTCTCTTGCAACAGGATCAAGTCCTCCTGTAGCTTCATCTAAAATCAAAAGTTTTGGATTGTGTGCCAGTGCTGCAGCAATACACAGTTTCATCTTCATTCCTCTTGAAAATTCTTTTACAATCTTATTTTTAGGTACTTGAAATTTATCCAGGTAATTAAAAAAAAGATTACTGTCCCATTGTTTGTAAATTTTCCCCATAAATTTTGAAATGTTTTTTACATTCAAAGTATCATGAAAACTGCTTTCATCAAAAACCACACCTATCTGCTCTTTTATATATTTCTCATCTTTTATGTTGTCATGACCAAATATCTGAATTTCCCCACTTTCCCTGCTAATTAAATTTAAAATAGATTTTAATATAGTAGTTTTTCCTGCACCATTTTCGCCTATAAGTCCAACGATACTACCTTTGGGCACAGAAAATGAAATGTCTTTTAAGCTAAAATTTTTATATGTTTTGTTTAATCCCCTAACCCTTACTGCTTCATCCATAATTATTCTCCTTTATATAATAACTTTAAAATATCCTCTAGTTCCTCATAACTGATGCCACTTGCCTTTGCAATATCTACAGCTTTTTGTAAATATTCCTCGGCAAGACGCAGTTGCTCTTCTTTTATAATCTCCATATTTTTACCTGCTACAAAACTCCCCTTTCCTTTTACTGTTTCAATAAATCCATCTTTCTCTAAATCCGTGTAGGCACGTTTTGTAGTTATAACACTGATTCTCAGTTCTTTAGCAAGAAATCTCATACTGGGTAGAGCATATCCTTCAGGTAAAGCACCACTTATAATCGCATTTTTTATCTGCGCTGATATCTGTTCATAAATGGGTTTATCACTCGAGTTGCTTATGATGATATCCAACTAATCACCTCTTATCTTGAATTATGTATTTCGTATATACTGTGTATATTATATATATACAGTATATTAATATATAAACTCTGTCAATAGTAAACTCTAGAAAATTTTGATAATACTCATTTACAGTTCACAATTCACAATTGAGGATAATTTTTATTCACTGCGCTGCAAAAAATATTTAATTTATTTTTCCTAAAGGAAAAATTTCATTCATTGTGAACTGTCCATCATGAATTGTGAATTTAAAAAAATTCTCTACTACAATTGTAATAGAGAATTTTTT
>DAISLB010000060.1:0-7758 GCA_036820645.1 Clostridium sp. | reverse complement strand
GTTATTTAATAGCTTTTTCTGAAAAAGAGTTATTAACTATTTTGTTAAAATCTGGTCTTGAAACTATTAAACTAGATTTATAATTCTGTATTATATCCATAAGTCTATTTAAATCCTGCTCCTTTATAACCGGAGTAGTTGCATAAGCATTTATGGATTTATAATTTTTTACTACAGAAATCAAAATATCTTCATCTGTTCCAGGGAAAAATGATTTTATAGACTCAGCTACTTCTTTATCACTGTGCTTTTGAACCCATATTTGTCCTTGATGGATTGCGTTAGTAAACTTTTGAATAACCTGCGGATTCTTTTCCATGTATGATTTAGTTGAAAAATAACAAGTATATGGAAGTACACCAGCAGACTTACCTACTGAAGCAACTACGTATCCATTTTTATCTTTTTCAAGCATACTAGCTGTTGGTTCAAAAAGTGCAACATAATCTCCTGTATTGGATTTAAAGGCTCCTCCTGTTGCAGTGTATGCAATATTAGTTATCAAATTAACGTCTTTTCCAGGTTGAATTCCATTTTTCTTCAATACGTACTCCAGAGCCATTTCGGGTACTCCACCAGGTCTTCCCCCAATTATACTTTTTCCTTTTACAGACTTCCAATCAAAGTTTTTTTCTGCTTTCCTGCCAACTAAAAAAGATCCATCTGTAGTTGTAAGCTGTGCAAAAAGTACGGGATAATCCTTTCTTTGCTGGTTATATATATATATTGTCTGCTCCGGCCCACAAAATCCAATATCACAACTACCACTAAGTACCTGCTGCATAGTTTTATCTGCTCCCTGACCTGTTGTCAAGTCTATATTTATACCTTGTTCTTTAAACATTCCCTGATTTATGGCCACATACATAGGTGCATAAAATACAGACCTCGCTACTTCATTCAATTTTACTGTAACCATAGCTTTGCTACTTTTTTTACCACCGCATCCCGAAAAAATAGTAACTATAAATATAAAGGAGAGTAAAATACAACTAATGCAAAACTTCTTTCTTGTCATACAAATCCTCCAAAAAACATTAATATTTATATTATTAATATGAAGGATACTACAATTATGTTAAAATGTTTAGCTTGTCATTCTTTCATTTCCATAGAGTTTGTAATTGAAAGTTAACTTATACGCAAGCATATTTTTACAATAACGAAGCTCTTTTAAATATTTTGTATATAAGGCTAAGTAAAAAATTCGTAAAAAAATCTAAGGACTTTCGAATTGTTTGAGGTACGAGTTTTCAAAAGTCCTTAGATTTTAGAATTTTTTGCTTAGCCTTATCAAAATATTTAATCGAGCTGAGGGTTGTAAAAAATATGTGGAGTATACGTTGATTTTTTGCTTATAAGCCCTATATTATTTAGTTCCACTTTGTACAAGCACTGCTTTAGGTACTAATTTCTCTTTCTGTTTCTGAGTAGGAGCTTCGTTTTCCATAGATTTAAATGCCACAGACAGCATGAGTTTTAATCTATTTAACTGATTTACTTCACTTGCTCCTGGATCATAGTCTATAGCAGCGATATTACTTCCCTTGTACCTTCTCTTTAATTCCTTTATCATTCCCTTACCTGTTACGTGGTTAGGCAGGCAAGCAAAAGGCTGCATACATACGATATTTTTAGTTCCACTTCTTATAAGTTCTATCATTTCAGCAGTTAAGAACCAACCTTCACCAGTCTGATTTCCTATAGAGAGCACTTTAGAAGCATATTTTGCCAATTCCTCAATACTTGACGGCGGAGTAAATCTTTTACTATCCTTAAGTGCTTTTTTCATATGTTTCCTATAATGTTCAATAAATTTAATTGCCAATTTATTTATAATATTATTCTTATAACTTCCAGCCAGGTATTTATACTTGAATTCAGCATCATAAGAACAATATAAAATAAAATCTGTCAGATCTGGGACTACTGCTTCTGCACCTTCCTTTTCCAAAACATTTACAATATTATTATTAGCCGTAGGATGGAATTTAACCAATATCTCTCCTACTACTCCAACTCTAGGTTTCTTAATTTTATTCAATTCAAGATTGTCAAAATCTTCTACTATGCTGTATACATTTTCCTTAAATTGGCTTCGGCTCCCATTTCTAACATTCTCCTTACACTTGTCAACCCATCTTCTATAAAGTGTATTTGCAGACCCTGGAATCTTTTCGTAAGGTCTTACTCTATATAACACTCTCATACATAAATCTCCATACAAAAGTGCAATCATAGCTTTATTTATAAGTCCAGCAGTAATTTTAAATCCTGGATTTTTTTCTAATCCCACCACATTCGCAGATATCACAGGTATATTTTCCATACCAGCCTCTCTCAAGGCTTTTCTTATAAAAGCTATATAGTTCGAAGCCCTGCATCCTCCCCCTGTTTGAGACATTATTAGAGAGGTGTTGTTCAAATCATATTTCCCAGATTTTAATGCCTCTATCATTTGTCCCACTACTATTATTGAAGGATAGCAAGCATCATTATTTACATATTTAAGTCCTTCATCTACTGCTTTTTTATCTACAGAAGGCAATATCTCCAGGTTATATCCTGATGCATTAAAAGCTTCTTGTAAAAATTGAAAATGTATAGGTGACATCTGTGGACACAATATAGTATGTTTTTTTCTCATATTTTCCGTAAACAATACCTTTTTATAATCACGTCCAATTTTATGAGGTTTGAAACCACATTTATCTCTCTCATCAATAGCTGCCTTAAGTGAACGAATCCTTATCTTAACAGCTCCTAAATTGCTGCCCTCGTCAATTTTCAATACTGTATATATCTTTCCGTATTTATTTAATATTTCCTGAGTTTGATCTGTAGTTACTGCATCTAATCCACAGCCAAAAGAATTTAATTGTACAAGCTCTAGATTGTCCTGTTTAGCTACAAAGCTTGCTGCAGCATATAACCTAGAATGATATACCCATTGGTCTACCACCCTCAAAGGCCTTTCTACTAGTCCAAGGTGTGCTACAGAGTCCTCAGTCAAAACTGCCATACCATAAGATGTTATTATGTTAGGTATACCATGATTTATTTCTGGGTCAATATGGTAAGGTCTTCCTGCAAGTACTATGCCTTTTTTGCCCGTATCTTTAAGATATTTTATTACTTCTTCACCTTTTGACCTTATATCTTTTTTTACCTTTATACTTTCTTCAAAAGCTTTTGTCACTGCAGAGGATATTTCTTTTTGTGGTATATTAAACTCCTTTAGTTCCTCTCCAAGTCTATTTGCAAGCTTTGATTCATTAGCCAAAGACAAGAATGGATTCTTAAAATTAATACCTTTTTCTCTTAGTACATCCATATTGTTTTTTATAACTTCAGGATAAGATGTTACTATAGGACAATTATAGTTATTATCTGCCTTTTCCTGTTCTTTTTGTTCATATGGTATGCATGGATAAAATATGAAGTTTATTCCTTTATTTACAAGATCCATTATATGTCCATGGACCATCTTTCCTGGATAACAAACTGACTCAGAAGGTATTGTTTCTATTCCAAGTTCGTAAACCTTCTTTGATGAACGGGATGATATTTCCACTCTAAATCCCAATTCAGTGAAAAACGTAAACCAAAATGGATAATTTTCATATAAATTCAATACGCGTGGTATCCCTACTGTTCCCCTCTTTGCCTCGCTTTTTTTTAGAGGAATATAATTAAATATCCTCTTATACTTATAGTCAAAGACGTCAGGTACATCTTGAGATTTACGCTCTAATCCCGCACCTCTTTCACACCTATTTCCAGATATAAACTCTTTTCCATCAGAAAATTTATTTATAGTCAAAAGACAGTTATTAGCGCATTTTCCACATCTTCTCATAGATACTTCTGATGTAAAGTTATCTAGTTCACTTTCACTTAAAAGTGTACTTTCACGTCCAGACTGGAGCCTTTCCTTAGCAATAATTGCAGATCCGAAAGCTCCCATAAGTCCTGCTATGTCTGGTCTCACTACTTCTCTACCAGATATTATTTCAAAGGCTCTAAGTACAGCATCATTATAAAAAGTTCCTCCTTGTACTATTATCTTTTTTCCAAATTCTTTTGAGTTTCTCATCTTTATTACTTTAAATAAAGCATTTTTTATAATTGAATAGGAAAGTCCTGCAGATATATCTCCTACTGAAGCGCCTTCTTTTTGAGCTTGTTTAACTCTGGAATTCATAAATACAGTACACCTGGAACCCAAATCCACAGGTTTTTGAGAAGTTTCTGCAGCTTTTGCAAAATCCTCTACACTCATGTTAAGTGACTTAGCAAAAGTCTCTAAGAAAGATCCACATCCAGACGAGCAAGCTTCATTTAAAATTACACTGTCAATTACCTTATCTTTAACTTTCAAACACTTCATATCCTGTCCACCAATATCCAGTATGAAATCTACTCCAGGTTGAAAAAATTGTGCTGCTTTATAGTGGGCAATAGTTTCAACTTCACCTACATCTACATGTAATGCTGCTTTTATAAGATTTTCTCCATAACCTGTAACTGATGAATTTACTATATTTACACCTTCAGGCAACTTTTTATATAGATCTTTTAATATTCTTACAGAAGACTTTAAAGGGCTGCCTTCATTACTTTTATAGAAGGAATACAATAGATTTCCTTCTTCATCTATAAGTACCGCTTTAGTTGTAGTGGAACCTGCATCTATTCCAAGATAACAGTTTCCTTTAAATTTATCTAAATCTTGCCTTTTTACTACACTTTTACTGTGCCTCTTTTTAAATTCAATTAGTTCATCCTCATCTTTAAATAGGGGTCTTATCGTTTGTATTTCATCCGTTAAAGAATTATTTAAATTAGGAAGCCTATCTATTAAATCTTCAGCAGAAATAACTTTTCCGTTTTTTGAGGAGATAGCTGCTCCAAGTGCTACAAACAATTGAGGATTTTCAGGAAAAATTACCTGACTATCCGTAAGCTTTAAAGTTTCTATAAATCTTTTCCTAAGTTCTGATAAAAAATATAGTGGCCCGCCTAAGAATGCCACATTTCCTTTTATAACTTTTCCGCAAGCAAGTCCACTTATTGTCTGATTTACAACTGATTGAAATACAGATACTGCAATATCTTCTTTTGCAGCTCCCTCATTTAAAAGAGGTTGTATATCAGTTTTGGCAAATACCCCACATCTTGCTGCTATAGGATAAATCACTTTGTAATTTTTAGCTAATTCATTTAGTCCCTGTGCATCTGTTTGAAGAAGAGATGCCATTTGGTCTATAAATGCACCCGTTCCTCCTGCACAAGTTCCATTCATTCTTTGATCAATTCCACCATCAAAAAAGGTTATCTTAGCATCTTCGCCGCCTAGTTCTATTGCCACATCCGTATTTGGTATAAATTGTTCTATAGCATTAGTACAAGCTACTACTTCTTGAATAAACGGTATGTCAAGCCACTTAGATACAGATAAACCACCAGAACCCGTAACCATTACAGTGATATTTGAATCCTTTAATTTTTCATAGGCGTCCTTAATAATCTTAGCTATAGTACTTTTTATATCAGAAAAATGTCTCTGATATTTATGGTATATTATACTATCTTTAATATCTGATATAACTATTTTTACTGTAGTTGAACCTACATCAAGACCTACGTGAAATAAATTTTTCATAAGCAATCACCTTTTAATAAAATAATAATTTGAAATAGTACATTGATATTGTAATATATTTTCACTTAACAATAAACAAAAAATAATAGTTTTTATCAATATGCTTTATATTGCATACTATCATAATCCAAATTTATAAAATAATTCTATGAACATGCCGCATAGTTACAATACAATTTAAATTTAAACTGTGTTTAAATTTAAATTGTAATTATATTATAACACATGTTAGCCCTTAATTAGTTCTAGTTTTTTATATTGCCTATATATTTACTTTACATACTTTTTTAGTGTAAATTTTTTACACTCCCTTTAAGTTTTTGGCTAGGAACAATAAATTAGAAGCTTTCATATAATAAATTATAGTTTGTAATAAGTTTAATGAATGCCAATTAATAACTGTAAACTGGCGGGAGATGATATTTTGAGTAAATTAACAGTAAAGGATGTATTTATGAACTACCATTCACTTAAAGGATTTACTAAAGCTTTGACTGATATAAGTTTCTCCGTAGAAGAAGGAGAATTTTTAAGCATAGTAGGTCCATCAGGCTGCGGAAAAACTACACTTTTAAATATAATAGCAGGTCTTATAAAGCCTTCTTGTGGTGAAATATTTATAGACAATGAAAATTTAGATTCTGTTTCCTCAAAAATTGGATATATGTTTCAGAGAGATCACTTATTTGAATGGTCCAGCGTGTGGAACAATATAACCCTTGGAATAAAAATACAACATAAATCACCAGATTTATACAAAGACAAGATAACTTCCTTACTTAAAAATTATGGTCTTATGGACTTTGTAAATTATTATCCAGACGAACTATCAGGGGGAATGCGTCAAAAAGTTGCCTTAATAAGAACTCTTGCCCTAAATCCTGAAGTTCTGCTTTTAGATGAGCCTTTCTCAGCACTAGATTATCAAACCAGATTAAACATAAGCGATGAGATATTTAAAATACTAAAAGAGGAAGGAAAAACAGTCATAATGGTAACTCATGATATATCAGAGGCCATATCTATGTCAAATAGGATATTAGTACTTTCAAAGAGACCTGCTAAAATCAGAAAAATATTTAATATAACTTTCAGTGAATCCTACAATTCTCCTTTAAAATGCAGAGAAGATCCTGAATTCAGAATTTATTTCAACAACATATGGAAGGAGTTGAATTACTAATGTTGGATTACACCAAAGAGCATCAAGTATATATAAAAAATATAAACACTAGAAAGAAAAAAATTATACTAACCAGGCTTATAATTTTAGTAGCTTTTTTTGCATTATGGGAAATAGCAGGTGACCTAGGATGGATAGATCCTTTTCTAACCAGTACTCCCTCTAGAATGTGGAAAAACCTTATAAAACTTTATGCAGAAGGAACTCTATTTAGACATATTGGCATAACCTGTTTTGAAACCATATTGGGATTTTTACTTAGCACAGTTATTGGAACTGTAATTGCTATACTTCTTTGGTGGTCTGACTTCATTTCAGATGTACTTGACCCTTATATAGTTGTATTAAATGCACTTCCTAAAATTGCCCTAGCACCTATAATAATATTTTGGGCAGGAAATGGTATGTCAACTATCATTGTAATTACAATATTAATTTCAGTAATTGTAACCATAATAAATGTATTTCATGGATTTAAAACTGTAGATAGAGATAAAATTAGACTTTTAAAAACCTTTGGAGCTTCAAAGTTTCAAATTCTTACCTATCTTATAATACCTTCTTCAATACCTACTTTAATATCTGCTCTAAAAATAAATGTAGGTCTGTCCTGGGTTGGCGTAATAATGGGAGAATTTTTAGTTGCAAAAGAAGGCCTTGGGTTCTTAATAATATATGGAGGTCAAATATCACAATTGGATACAGTAATGGTCAGCATAATTATACTTTCAATTTTAGCTTACCTAATGTACGAAGCAGTAGAACTTGTCGAGAAAAAGCTGACCAAAATAATGCTTCATTAAATTGCAGGATTGTAAATAATTAATAGTTAAGAATGAAGAATTAATAGTTAATGTGGATTTTTTTCCGTTACACTACAAAAAATCTTTGATTAAGCTTTTCACCACTC